>CAZFUH010000231.1:0-6881 GCA_964522235.1 uncultured Rhodanobacteraceae bacterium | reverse complement strand
ACCACAGGTCCGGTCGGACCGCCGCCACAGGCGCACAACGTCGTCTACACGACGCTGCACTTCGACACGCCGTGGAGCTATGACAGCTATCTGAAGGCCGCCGGCTACCAGGCCTGGCGCAAGATCCTGACCGAGAAGCCGGATCCGGCAACGATCATCGACCAGGTCAAGGCCAGCGGACTGCGCGGCCGCGGCGGCGCCGGCTTTCCGACCGGATTGAAGTGGTCGTTCATGCCGCGCAGCGCGCCGGGGCAGAAGTACATCCTGTGCAATTCCGACGAGTCCGAGCCGGGCACGTGCAAGGATCGCGACATCCTGCGCTTCAATCCGCACGCGGTGATCGAAGGCATGGCGATCGCCTGTTATGCGACCGGCTCGACGGTCGCGTACAACTACCTGCGCGGCGAGTTTCACCACGAACCGTTCGAGCATCTGGAGCAGGCGCTGGCCGATGCCTACAAGCACGGCTGGCTGGGCAAGAACCTGCTCGGATCCGGCATCGACGTCGATATGTACAACGCGCTCGGCGCCGGCGCCTATATCTGCGGCGAAGAGACCGCCCTGATGGAGTCGCTGGAGGGCAAGAAGGGCCAGCCGCGGTTCAAGCCGCCGTTCCCGGCCAATTTCGGTCTGTACGGCAAGCCGACGACGATCAACAACACCGAGACCTATGCCTCGGTGCCGGCGATCATCCGCAACGGCGGCGATTGGTTTCTTGGCCTGGGCAAGCCGAACAACGGCGGTCCGAAGGCGTTCTCGGTCTCCGGCCACGTCAACAAGCCGGGCAACTATGAGGTGCCGTTGGGGACGCCGTTCCGGGAGCTGCTGGAACTTGCCGGCGGCGTGCGCAACGGCAACAAGCTCAAGGGCGTGATTCCCGGCGGCTCGTCGATGCCGGTGTTGCCGGCCGAGCTGATGCTCGAATGTACGATGGACTACGACTCGATTCAGAAGGCCGGTTCCGGTCTCGGCTCGGGTGCGGTCATCGTCATGGACGAAACCACCTGCATGGTCCGCGCCTGCCAGCGGATCGCGCGCTTCTACTACGCCGAGTCATGCGGTCAATGCACGCCGTGCCGCGAAGGCACCGGCTGGATGTATCGGATGCTGAGCCGGATCGTCGACGGTCAAGCGACCATGGACGACCTGACGATGCTGCGCGAGGCCGCCGGCCAGATCGAAGGCCACACGATCTGTGCCTTCGGAGAGGCCGCGGCATGGCCGGTGCAAGGCTTTCTGCGTCACTACTGGCACGAGTTCGAATACTTCGTGCAGCACAAGCGATCGATCGTTTCCGAGCAGCTCGGGGTGGCGGCATGAACCACCTGATGCCGCCCATGTGGCCTGGCGATGGTGCAGCCAGCCGCGTTTCCCAGAGTTCTTACGCCACCCTGTCGAGGGCGTGCAGCCGATGAATGCCCAGATCAAACCCGATGCCGCCGTCGAGCTGGTCAATGTCGAAATCGACGGCAAGCCGGTGGCGGTGCCCAAGGGCAGCATGATCATCGAGGCTTCGGATCGGCTCAACGTTCCGGTGCCGCGCTTCTGCTACCACAAGAAGCTGCCGATCGCCGCCAATTGCCGCATGTGCCTGGTCGAGGTCGAGAAGGCGCCGAAGCCGATGCCCGCTTGTGCGACGCCGGTCATGGAGGGGATGAAGGTTCATACCCGCTCCGAAAAGGCGCTGCGCTCGCAGCGCAATGTCATGGAGTTTCTGCTGATCAACCATCCGCTCGACTGTCCGATCTGCGATCAGGGCGGTGAGTGCGAGTTGCAGGACGTGGCGATGGGCTACGGCCGCTCGGTCAGCCGCTTCGTCGAACGCAAGCGCGTCGTCGCCGACGAGAACCTGGGTTCGTTGATCGCAACCGACATGACCCGCTGCATCCACTGCACGCGCTGTGTCCGCTTCATGACCGAGATCGCCGGCAGTACCGAGCTCGGTGGCCTCGGCCGCGGTGAGCATCTGGAGATCGGTACCTATATCGGCAAGTCGATCGATTCCGAACTCGGCGGCAACATCATCGATGTCTGTCCGGTCGGTGCCCTGACCAACAAGGTGTTCCGTTACAAGGCTCGGGCCTGGGAGCTGATCGCGCGGCCATCCGCCGGCTACCATGACGCCCTGCACAGCAACCTGTTCCTGCACACCCGGCGCGGCGAAGTGTTGCGCACGGTGCCGCGCGAGAACGACACGATCAACGAAAGCTGGTTGTCCGACCGCGACCGCTACTCGCATCAGGGCCTGTACGCGGCCGATCGCGTCAGCCGGCCGATGCTGCGCGACGGCGATACCTGGCGCGAAGCGGCCTGGGATGAAGCGATCGAACGCGCGGCCGATCTGTTGCGCGACGCGCCGCTTGGCCGGACCGGCTTCCTGGTCGGTGCCGGTACCTCGTGCGAGGAAGGCAGCCTGCTGGCCCGCGTCGCCGGACATCTGGGCAGCGTGCATCTGGATCATCGTCTGGGTCGGATCGACTTTGCCGACGACGGCAACCGATCGGCGCGTGACGGCTTCGAAATGCCGCTGGCGCAGATCGAGCAGGCCGAGGTCATCGTCCTGGTCGGCTGCGATCCGCGCAGTGAGGCACCGCTGCTCGGCCACCGCATCCGCAAGGCGACCAAGGCCGGTGCCCGCGTCTACGCGATCAATGCGCTCGACGTGGCCATGAACTTCCCGCTCGCCGGGGCCTCGTTTGCGGCGCCGTCGAAGCTCGTCGATCACCTGGCGGCCTTCGCGTCGGCCGTGTTCGCCGCCGCAGGTTCGCCGGCGCCTTCGGCGCTGGCGCCGCTGCTTTCCGGAGCGCAAGCCGACCAGGGCGATCGCGATGCGGCTCAGGCCTTGAACGGTGCCGAGCGTGCGGTCGTCATCGTCGGCCATCAGGCGCAACGCGGCGGCAACGCGGCCCAGCTGCGCAGCCTGGCATGGGCGCTCGCGAAGGCAGCGGGTGCTGCCTATAACCTGCTGCCCGACGGCAGCAATGCCGTCGGCCTGAGTCGCGCCGGCATCGTGCCGGGCAAGGACGGCGCCGCTGCCGGCAAGCAGCTTGCCGAGCCGCTGCCGGCCTATGTGCTGTACAACGCCGAACTGCTGGACTTCGCCGAGCCGGCGAACGCCGCGGCCGCGCTCGGAGCGGCGAAGACGATCGCGTTTGCCGCGTTCGCGGACGACAACCTGAAGCAGGTCGCCGATGTCATCCTGCCGATCGGCCTGCTGCCGGAAATCGACGCGACCCTGGTCAATGTCGACGGTAGCGCGCAATCGTTCCCGGCCGGCGCCAAGTTGCCCGGCGATGCCCGTCCCGGCTGGCGCGCCTTGCGCGCCCTCGGCGAGCGTCTCGGCGCCAAGGGCTTCGAGTTCACCGCGATCGACGAGTTGCGCGCGAGCATGAAGCTGGCCGCGCCGGATGCCGCCGATCGCATCGCCTTCGCGGCCACTGGCGAGAACGGCGAAGGCCTGGAGCGCATCGCCAGCCTGCCGATCTATCGCGTCGATGCCGTGGTCCGGCGCGCTGCGGCGCTGCAGGCGACGCCACTGGCCTCGGCGCCGGCGCTGGTCCTGCATCCAGAGCAGGCCGAGCATTCGGCACTCAGCGATGGCGCCCGCGTCCATGTTTCCTGCGGCAATGGCGCCGCAATCGAGCTGCCGCTGCGGCTGGACCCGGCGGTACCGGTCGGCGCGGTGCTGATCGCGGCCGGGCATGAGCAGACCTCGGCATTGCCGGCCGCCGGCCGTGTCCACCTCCAGGAGGTGCAGTCGTGATCGATGCGATCCGCGAGTTCTTTCTCGGCTTCGGCGCCTTCGGTTTGCTGCTGTGGACGATCGTCAAGATCATCGCGATCGTGCTGCCGGTGGTGCTCGGCGTTGCTTTCTACGTGCTCTACGAGCGCAAGGTCATCGGCTGGATGCACGCCCGCCATGGCCCGGTCTACATCGGCAAGATGTTCGGCATCGGCTGGATCCAGACCTTTGCCGACGTCATCAAGCTGCTGCTGAAGGAAATCATCCGGCCCAGCCGCGCGCACGGCTTTCTGTTCTATCTGGCGCCGATCCTGGCCCTGGCGCCAGCGCTTGCAGCCTGGGCGGTGGTGCCGTTCGACGACGGTGTCGTGCTCGCCGACATCAATGCCGGCCTGCTGTTTCTGCTGGCGATGACCTCGATGGGCGTCTACGGCATCATCATCGCCGGCTGGGCCAGCAACTCCAAGTACGCGTTTCTCGGCGCGATGCGCTCGGCGGCCCAGGTGGTCAGCTACGAGATCGCAATGGGCTTTGCCCTGGTCGGCGTGCTGGTCGCCGCCGGCAGCCTGAACCTGAGCACGATCGTCCATGCCCAGAACGGTGCCGGCGGCCTGTTGAACTGGTTCTGGCTGCCGCTGCTGCCGCTGTTCCTGATCTTCTTCATCTCCGGCGTCGCCGAGACCAACCGCGCGCCGTTCGACGTCGCCGAGGGCGAGAGCGAGATCGTCGCCGGTTTCCATGTCGAGTATTCCGGCGCCGCGTTCGCGATCTTCTTTCTGGCTGAATACGCGAACATGATCCTGGTCTGCTTTCTGACCGCGGTGCTGTTCACCGGCGGCTGGTTGTCGCCGTTCCCGGAGACGGTGCCGGTGCTCGGCGTCGACGGCTGGTGGTGGCTGATGGCCAAGGTCGTGTTCTTCATGTTCGTGTTCCTGTGGTTCCGCGCCACCTTCCCGCGCTATCGCTACGACCAGATCATGCGTCTGGGCTGGAAGATCTTCATCCCGATCACGATCGTCTGGATCCTGGTCGCGGCGCTGATGGTCCATGCCGGCTGGCTGACCCAACTGGACGCCTAACGAGCCTATCTGCTGCCATGAAGCGACTCGGACACTATTTCAAGAGCCTGTTCCTCTGGGAACTGCTGCAGGGCATGGCGCTGACCATGCGCTACTTCGTCAAGACGAAGTACACGATGCACTATCCGCAGGAGAAGATCCCGAAGTCGAACCGCTTCCGCGGGCTGCATGCGCTGCGCCGCTACCCGAACGGCGAAGAGCGCTGCATCGCCTGCAAGCTGTGCGAGGCGGTGTGCCCGGCACTGGCGATCACGATCGACTCCGACGCCCGGGCCGACGGCAGCCGGCGCACGACCCGGTATGACATCGATCTGTTCAAGTGCATCTACTGCGGATTCTGCGAGGAGTCCTGTCCGGTCGACTCGATCGTCGAGACCGACATCCACGAATACCACTTCGAGAACCGCGGCGAGAACATCGTCAGCAAGCCGCAGCTGCTTGCGATCGGCGATCGCTACGAGGCGCAGATCGCTGCCGCCCGCGCGCAAGACGCGGCCTACCGTTGAGGATGCTGGGGAGATGAAGTTGCCGAACAGCGATCAAAGCCCGGTGTCCCTCGGACTCGTGACTCGAACATGCAAGCGCCCGTACTCGATGTTCCCGGTCGTGACCGGTGCCGTATCGCGGCCGCTGCCTGCCGGCGATCAGCGGCGCCCGCTTCGACTGCGAACGCCAAGTCCTGAGAACCCGGCCCTGGCCGGCAGATGCTCGGGACTTGTGGCTTCCAACGCTGCGCAGGAGTCCAAGCCGTGGACCTGATCGTCGAAAATCTCGAACTGATCGCCTTCTATGTCTTTGCCGGCATCTGCGTGGCGTCGGCGCTGGCGGTGATCACGGTCCGCAATGCCGTGCATGCGGTGCTGTTCCTGGTGCTGACCTTCTTCAGTACCGCCTGCGTCTGGCTGCTCGCGCGCGCCGAGTTCCTGGCGATCGCCCTGGTGCTGGTCTATGTCGGCGCCGTCATGGTGCTGTTCCTGTTCGTGGTGATGATGCTCGACATCCGCACCGAGCGGCTGCGCGAGGGCTTCATCCGCTACCTGCCGGTCGGCATCCTGGTCGCAGTGGTCATGCTGGTGCAGATGATCGTGCTGATCGGCGTGCGCCGGATGGCGCAGTTGCCGCCGCCGGCCGCGCTGCCGGAAGGCTATTCCAACACCCACGCCGTCGGCATGGCCCTGTTCACCGACTACGTGCTGCCGTTCGAGATCGCCGGCGTGATCCTGACCGTGGCGATCATCGCCGCGATCACCCTGACCCTGCGCCGCCGTCCCGGCGCCAAGCACCAGAACATCGGCGACCAGGTCCGGGTCAAGGCCAGCGACCGCGTGCGTGTGGTGTCGATGCCGAGCGAGACCAAGCGGGGAGGGCAGTCGTGATCACCCTGAGTCATTTCCTGGTGCTTGGTGCCGCGCTGTTCTGCATCAGCGTCGCCGGCATCTTTCTGAACCGCAAGAACGTCATCGTGCTGCTGATGGCGATCGAGCTGATGCTGCTGTCGGTGAACATCAACTTCGTCGGCTTCTCGCGCTTCCTCGACAACATCGACGGCCAGGTGTTCGTGTTCTTCATCCTGACCGTGGCCGCCGCCGAATCGGCGATCGGCCTGGCGATCCTGGTCGTGCTGTTCCGCAATCGTTCGACGATCAATGTCGACGATCTCGACCAGATGAAGGGGTGATCGGGATGGCGATTGATCGGAGAGTACACGCGTGATCACCCAGAACCTGCTGCTGATCATTGTTCTGGCACCGCTGCTCGGCGCCGTGATCGCCGGACTGTTCGGCCGCCAGGTCGGACGCGTCGGTGCCCACACCGTGACCATCGTCGGCGTCGGCCTGTCGTGCGCGCTGTCGATCTACGTGCTGTACCTGCTGGTCTGGGGCGGTGCCGAGAGCTACAACGCCAATGTCTACACCTGGTTCGATGTCGGCGGCCTGAGCGCCCATGTCGGCTTCCTGGTCGATCGTTTGACCGCGATGATGATGGTCGTGGTCACCTTCGTGTCGCTGATGGTGCATGTCTACACCATCGGCTACATGCACGATGATCCGGGCTACCAG
>CAZFUH010000230.1:0-6919 GCA_964522235.1 uncultured Rhodanobacteraceae bacterium | reverse complement strand
CCTTCGCCGCGCCGCACGGGGCCCCAAGAGCGCGGCCATCCTGGCCGCAACAGCCGCCCACTATGGGAGCAACGGAGTGCCGAGCAAAATTCTGCTGTGACAGATCCACCGAAGGTTGGGCAGTGCGAGCACGGGGTCAGAGGGCCTTGCACTTGCACCGGTGAGATCAGCAGTAGACGGCGCATCGGCTACGTTGTACGGCACGCGGAAAGGCATTCTGGCCCCTTTCCTCGTCGCTTGTTCACATCGGGCGCGAGTGGCAGGATGGTTGGGGTCTTGCGCAGGAGGGGTCATGGCTGGATTCATTCGAATGTGCTCGGCGATCTGCCTGATGCTGCTGGCAGGTACACCGCTGCCGATGTCGAATGCGGATGCTGCCGAGATCGCCAGCGGCACATCGTCGTCAATTGCGGTGCAATGGGACGGCGACCAACTTGCGGTCCGTTTTGCCGATCAGGATCCAGTCGCTGTCGCCATGGCGATCGGCAATGCCACCGGGTTCCGCATCGATGGTATCGATGGATTGCGCGGGCAGGCACCGATCAGTTGGCACTTCGATGCACTTCCTGTGGCGTCGGCGCTCACGCTGCTGGCCGAAGCGAGCGGCAGGCTGATTCGCCGCGAGGGTCCGGAGGTCTACGTGATCGGGCCGGCGGGTGAGTTCGAACAGGTCCAGGCCCTGGCTCAGAACCTGCTGGATGCGCAGATGGCTGAGGATGCCAGCCGCATCGAGACTGCCGAGCGTGCTCTGCTCGACTTCGTCCGGCCCTTGCCCGAAGGGCCGGTCCTGCTCACGACCGAACCTTGGCTCGATGCCGCCGAGCGTGCCGAGCGGCGGGATGATCTCAAGTCCGCCGAAGTGCTGCTGCGTGAGGCGTCAAGCCATGTGCAACGCCGTGACGGGGCGACCGGCGCGGAGTACGGGCGATCGCTGGCGCGGCTAGGGCGAATTCGCGCACTGCAAGGCCATGACGATGAGGTACGGACACTGACCGAACAGGGTCTCGCTCTGGCGCAGGCCGAACTCGGGCAGGTCGACCCAAAACTCGCCGGCATGCAGTCGATGCTTGCTTCGGTCTATGTCCGAGCCGGACGACTGGATGAAGCGGCCGACCTCTACCGTCGCGCGATCCAGGGCTACGGTGAACCGGAGGCCGACAGCATCGAAGCCTTGTCGCTGGCAGTTTCGCTCGATGGGTTGGCGGGCCTGTACCAGCAGCAGGATCGATGGGCGGACGCCATCCCCGTGCTGGAACGAAGCTTCAGCCAATATCGCGCCGCGCGCGACGACGGCAGAGCCGGTTTCACGGCCTGGCAGCTCGGCAGCGCACTGTTCGAACTGGATCGCCTGCCAGAAGCGGTGCCGATGCTGCAGTTCGCGCTCGATCACGGCGCCCCTGATCGCGAACGCACGTCCATGTTGCTGCGGTCGATACAGTGGCTCGGACCGTTCGCTACTGCAGATGCGACCGAAGCGGATCTTGCCGCGCTGCTTGCAAATCCCTTTCCTGACGATGCCTTTACTGCCATGTTTTCGATTTCGATGCTGCTCGAGGCGCGCGCCTCCAGGCTGAGGAGAGCATCCCCGGACACGACCCAGTGGCGCACGACCTGTGCCGCCTACGCCATCGTCACCACGGCGGATGCCAACAGGCGTGACCTCAAGCATGTCGATTTCATGCGTCAACGCGAGACGGAGCGCTGCGAGCAACAGGTCCGCGAGCAAAAGTAGCGGTGCGAAATAGTAGGTCGGAAGCACCGACCCACTGACCTGATTTGACGCGCTCGATGGCGAGGAAGCCGTTGCAGACCGGAGGGCTTCTATCGAGCAGGCTGCCGGGACAAGTCGAAGCCGTTGCTGAAGATCAGATCGCTGATCGCCGGCACGGCCAGGATTTCGAAGCCATCGATACGTGCCTCGCCGCTGGTCGGCGTGCTGCGTGCGACCTCGATTTCGAGCACACCGTCGACGACATCGGCGACGAAGCCCAGGCGCATAGCCTGGCGCAGCCCGGCCCAGCGGTACAGGTCGAACGCCGGCAGCACGATTTCGCCCTGGATGCGGATGTCCATGGCCCGGGAGACCTGGGTGAACCAGCGCCACTCGCTCAGATACAGGACGACCAGATGCCGGCCGTTTGCCACCGGAACCGAATGGCGCACCGTGGCGCCGCGCCGCATGCTCTGGTGCAGGACATCGTCCTGGGAGCCGATCATGGTGGTCAGGCCGGTGGTCAACGTCGTGGCGGTGCCGCCGATGAATCCGCTGTCGGCGGCAAAGGCAATGCCTTCGACACTGGTGTAGGCGCCGCCGCCGGCATTGACCGCGACCTGTGTCGGCCTGGCTGCGCCGTCGGCAAGCACCAGGACCGCGGCTTCGGCGCTGGCAACGGCGGCGCCATCGTCGGCGCGAACGCGGAAGCGATACAGCCCCGGAATGCTCGGCGTCCACCAGGCCAACGACGCGTTGCCTGGATCGACCTGGAGCGGATCGCCGACCGGTCCTTCGATCTGCTGGAAACTGACCGTCGGTGTCGACAAGGGCTGGCCGTCATCATCGACCAGGGCGCGCAGGCGCAGCGGCCGGCCGACCGGCGCCACCGGTTCCAGCCACAGCGCGACGTTCGGCAGCCGGTTGGCCGGGACCGGATGGATCACCCGAACGCTGCGCGAGAATGTCGTGTTTCCACCATAGGCAGCGACGAAGCTGCTGCCCGTAGCGCGCACGTGCAGCAGGGTCATGGCATCAGCCGGTACGTTCAGCGGGCCGGCGCTGAAGGATGCCGTACCGGCAGCCATGCCGCTGAGCGCACCGAACTGATAGTCGACACGGCTGACAGCAACACCCGGCCCACCGCTGCTGCCAGCGACCGGCACCGAGCCGGCAGCGGTGAACAGCACCGGCGCCGGAGTCGGCTCGGTCAGCGCCAGCCAGGGATCGGTCGCGACCATCGGCGCGCGCCAGCGCTGCGCCAGCAGCCAGGGCACAAGACGCTGGATGCCGTAGCTTTGGCCCCAGATGCCGTGACCACCGCTGACGAATTCGGTATAGATCGGATCGCCGCCACCGGCACGCAGGGTGGCAACGCTGGTGCGCGAATTGCCGACCGTGACCGTACCGTCGTTGCCGGCATGGAAGAACCACGTCGGCATCACCGCGAGACGATCGCGGTCGATGTCGCTGCTGATCACGCCCGCCGGACAGACCGGTACTGCCGCCGCGGCGGCAGCGTCAAAGCGCTGGAGAAAGCCGATCGTGCCACCGCCGCCCATCGACAAGCCGGTGACATACAGCCGTGCCGGATCGAAACCGAACTCGCCCTGGATGTCGTCGATCATGTCGGCGACACCGCCCATCGGACCGTCGTTCGACCACCACTGCGGCGCCTGTGGTGCGGCCATGATCATCGGTTCGCCGATCGCCTCGGCAGCTTCCGGCAATTGGAACGCGCCATTGGCGCGGTTGTTGAGCTGGGCAGTGTTGTTGCTGCCCTGCTCGCCGGCACCATGCAGAAACACCAGCAGCGGACAACGTCGGTGCGCACACGCAGCCGGCACGTAGATCCGGTATGGGAGTTCCAGCCCGTTGCCACCATCGTTTCCGACCGTGCGGAACAGAAAATCGCTCGACGTGATCGCCGACACCGGCATGGTGAACAGCGCCAGCAGCAATGCCGTGACTCTGCGCATGAACTTTCCCCCTGCAATGACGCGGCTTGGTCAGCCCGGCACAGGTTCCAGCTTAGCAGCGCTTCGTCCCGCCGCGCCTGCAGATGCGCTGATCAAGCGTCGCGGAGTCCTCGCCGAAGTGCAGATACACCGGCACGCAGCTGCATATCGCTGCAATGGCGTGTGTGGTCAGCCTAGTGTAGTGCGGGTGACGGTATGCTTGTACGCTCGGAAGATTCCGACTGCAAGATGTGGGGCGGGCATGACCAACTGGCGGCGACCAGCGCTACTGGCAATGGCCTTGCAGGCCGACGGCAATGACCATTGATTCCGGACAGTGGCCGCGACTGTCGGCCTTGCTCGACCAAGCCTTGGAGCTGGCTCCGGAGGCGCGCCCGGAGTGGTTTGCCAGCTTGCAATTGCAGCCTGGGGAGGCCGATCGTCTGCGCCGCCTGCTGGCCGCCGTTGACGGCGGCCCGGAGTGGCTCGATCGGGCCGGTCCCGCGCAACAGGTGGAGATGGTCGAAGGCGACAGCGTCGGGCCCTTCCGGGTCACGGGCGTTCTGGGCCGCGGTGGCATGGGCGTGGTCTATGCGGCTGTACGACAGACGGACGATCTGCCTCAGCAGGCAGCGTTGAAGCTGTTGCCCGCCAGTTTCGACAGTGCGCACCGGCGCGAACGATTCCTGGAAGAACGACGTCTGCTGGCACGCTTGGAACACCCCGGCATCGCTCGCCTGATCGACGCCGGTGTCACCAAGGCCGATCAGCCGTGGTTTGCCATGGAGCGAGTCCTCGGCGAGTCGATTGACGAGCACTGTCAGGCTCGCGGTCTGGACTTGCGGATGCGCTTGCATCTGATGCTGGAAGTATTTGCTGCCGTCCAGTACGCGCACGGTCAATTGATCGTGCATCGCGACCTGAAACCATCGAACATCCTGGTCGATCAGGAAGGGCGACCGCGACTGCTGGATTTCGGCATCGCCAAGGCCCTCGATGATCCACAGCAGACCGGGACGATCTGGCGCGCACTGACACCGGCGTACGCCGCACCGGAGCAAATACGCGGCGAGCCGCCCACGGTGGTCAGCGACGTATGGAGCCTGGGCGTATTGATGTATCTGCTGCTGGTCGGCCGCACGCCGTTTGCCGAAATCCGTGAGGCCAGCGGGCCTGCGGCCGAACTGGGGGCAGTGCTGGATCGTGACCCGCTGTTGCCGTCGCGAGCGGCTGCCAGAAATCCGGCGCCGCCGGTCTCGGCGCGAGAGCTGCGCGGTGATCTTGACGCAATCGTGATGCGAGCATTGGCCAGGGATCCGGCACACCGCTACGGCTCGGTCGAGGCGCTCGCGGCCGACGTGCGCCGGCATCTCGCCTATCAGCCGGTGCATGCACGTCGAGGGGTGTTGAGCTATCGGATCGGACGCTTCCTGCGCCGATACCGCTTGCCGGTTGCGGTGACCGCGGCGGCGCTGCTGGCTCTCACCGCCATGTTGGTTTACGCACTTGCGCAGGCAGATCGGGCTCGGGACCAGGCGCAACGGGCACAAACAGTCACCGACTTTCTGATCGAAGCATTCGAGGCCAGCGCGCCACAGCGCGCAGCCGGAAGTGCAGTCAGCGCCCGCGATATTCTCGAGGCTGGAGCACGCAGGATCGAAAGCGGCCTGCTCGAAGCGCCGACGGTTCGACTGCAGATGCTGGGAGTCATCGGGCGCTTGTACGTCAGCCTGGCGTTGTACTCCGAGGCGGCGCGGCTGCAGGAAATTCGACTCGAAGAGGCGCGCGTTCTTTACGGCGACCGACATCTTGAATATGCCGACGCACTTCTCGATCGCGGCTCCGTACACGTATGGATGAGCGAGCTGGAAGCCGGCAAGTCGGCCTATGAAACGGCGCTGGCCATCTGCGAGGTGCAGGATCGGGACGGCGACTGTCACCTCGATGCAATGCGCCAGCTGGCCAAGATCGCATCGGAGCAAGGCGAAGCCGATGCTGCCGAGCACGGCCTTCGAGAGGTTCTGGCACGCACGCAGCGCCGATTTGGTCCATCCGCTCGGCAAACAGCCGAGGTACTGGACAGCATGGCGGAGTTCCTCAATCGCGAAGGTCGCTACCAGGAAGCCGAGCAGGCAATCCGACAGGCCTTGGCGATCGCCGCGGAGGATCCGCAAACAGCGCCGGCCAACCTGGTGACCATGCGCTGGCGCCTGGCCGTCATCCTGAGAAACCTGGGCCGTGCCGAGGAGTCGATTGCGCTGATGGTCGATGTGGTGGATCTGCAGCGCAGAATCTACGTCGACCGGCATCCGCGACTGGCGGACGCGATCAACGAACTGGCGATGGCCTTGCTGATGTTGAATCGGCCCGAGGAGGCGGAACCGCTGATGCGCGAGTCTGTCGAGATCTACGAGGCCGTGTTTGGCGACGATACGGAAATGGTCGCCACCGTACGGCTGAACCTGGGTACGCTGTTATGGCGACTGGGGAAGGCCGACGAGGCCACGGAGCTGCTCAAGATCGCCGAGCAATCCTATCGAAGCATTCTTGGCGATCAACATCAGTACGTCGCCATGGCCCAGATGATGCGTGGCCGGATGGCGCTCGAAGCGGGCGATATGGTCGTCGCCGAACCATTGATTCGAGCCGCGGTCGAAAGCTACGAAGCGGCCCTGTCAATGGACAATCCATTGGTCGCCAACGCGCGGCAGGAGCTGGCCAAACTGCTGCTGGCCCAAGAAAACGCCAGCGAGGCCGAACCGATCCAGCGAGCTGTACTGGCAAACTGGCAAGCGCACTTCGGCGATCACGATCACCGTGTTGCGGCTGCTCAACTTCTGCTGGCGAAAATTCTCCTGGCGCAAGGCAAAGACGCCCGTGAACTCCTGAGCGCAGCGGCAACCACGTACGAGACGACCTATGGCGTCGACAATTCAGGCGCACAGGAAGCCCGGGCACTGCTTGACGCCAGTCGACAATGAAGGCGTCGCGCGGTGACCGCCGATCTTCGCGCCGTGCCGCGGCGTACCCCGTTTGTCGGCTCGATGTAGGGTCGACTACGCCTTCACCGGCAAACAGTCCGTGCGCCGCACCACGACACGATCTCGGCGCCCTCGCGACGGCGCGGTGAGAGAAATGCGGGCTAGGAGCCTGCGCGGCAGAAGCCGTCCGGGCTGCAACGGCGCCCTCGCCATTGAGTACGCCGATCGTCGAGCTTACATAGCACCACTATGCGCGCTCTCCGATCGAC
>CAZFUH010000229.1:3692-6926 GCA_964522235.1 uncultured Rhodanobacteraceae bacterium | reverse complement strand
TGGGCAAGCAAAGAAAAGTGACTCGGCGCGCAGGGATGCGCGACGAAAAAAGCCAGGGATGGCGAAACCACAAAGAGCAAAAGAGCAGTTCGGGCTGCGAAACGAAGCGGCACGAGCGCGCGGCGATACGCCAAAAACAACCACTGCGCAGGGGATGCGGTGATGCGGGAGGGCGAGGTAGCGAGCGTCACCGCCGCCGACGTGCTCGCCGCGAGCGCACGCCTGCGCCGCCACCTCAGCCCGACCCCGGTCCACTACGCCGAACGCTTCGGCTGCTGGCTGAAGCTGGAGAACCTGCAACGCACCGGCTCCTACAAGGTCCGCGGTGCGCTGAACGCCCTGCTCGCGGCAAAGGAACGCGGCGACCAGCGCACGGTGATCGCCGCGTCGGCCGGCAACCATGCCCAGGGTCTTGCCTGGGCCGCACGTCAAACCGGGATCCAGGCGATCACGGTGATGCCGAACAGCGCGCCTCAGACCAAGGTTCAGGGTGTCGCGCGCTGGGGCGCCTACGTCCGCCTGCACGGCAACAGCTATGACGAAGCGGCGGCGCACGCCCATGCCCTGGCCCGGCAGCACGACTATCGCTATCTGTCGGCATTCGACGATCCCGACGTCATTGCCGGCCAGGGCACGGTCGGAATCGAACTGGCGACTCTGGCGCCGGACGTCGTCATCGTGCCGATCGGCGGCGGCGGCCTTGCCTCTGGCGTCGCGCTGGCACTGAAATCCCAGGGCGTACGCATTGTCGGCGCCCAGGTCGAAGGCGTCGATGCCATGGCGCGGGTGCTGAACGGCGAGGTACCGGCAGCGGAGCCGGCGCCTACGCTCGCCGACGGAATCCGCGTGCGTGAGCCCGGCCGACTGACCCGCGCCTTGCTGGAACGTCTGCTCGATGACCTGATCATCGTCCGCGAAGCCGAACTGCGCGAGACCGTCGCGCGTCTGGCCCTGGACGAACACGTCGTCGCCGAAGGCGCTGGCGCCGTCGCCCTGGCCGCCGGACGACGCGTCGGCAGCCGGCGCAAGTGCGCGATCGTCTCCGGCGGCAACATCGACGCCCAGGTGCTGGCGCAGCTGATCGCGACCGCGAAGCCGCGACCGTTGCGCAAGCCTCGGGCACTTCCGGCCGAAACCCTGCTGCCGCTGCCGATCCCTCGAAACGGCAGCGCCCGCATCCGCGCAACGCCGCCGCCCAGAAACCCAAGTCCCGAACCCGCCCACGCCGAGGAACCCTAGCGCATGAGCCCGAGTGAACCCCCCGTAGCGATCCGAATCTTCGACACCACCTTGCGCGACGGCGAGCAATCGCCCGGTTGCAGCCTGGGTCCGGAACAGAAACTGGTCATGGCACGAGCGCTTGCCGAACTTGGCGTCGACGTCATCGAGACCGGCTTCCCGGCCAGCTCCGCCGCCGACCGCGAAGCGGCACGTCTGATCGCGATCGAACTGGACCAGCCCCTGCTCGCGGCACTGTCACGCTGCAATGACGATGACATCGTCGCCTCGGCGCGGGCGCTCGAACATGCCCGCCGTCGACGGCTGCACCTGTTCATCTCGACCAGCCCCCTGCATCGCGAGCACAAGCTGCGCATGTCGCGCGCCGAAGTGCTCGATCGCGCGGTGGCGGCGATCACCTATGGCCGCCAGCACTTCGACGACATCGAGTTCTCGGCCGAGGATGCACTGCGCACCGAGGAAGACTTCCTGGTCGAGATCTTCACCGCTGCAGCGGCAGCCGGCGCGACCACGCTGAACGTGCCCGACACGGTCGGCTACACGACGCCGGCGGAAATCCGCGGCCTGTTCCAGCGCCTGCGCGCGGCGATCCCGGGCAGCGACGAACTGGTCTTCAGCGCCCACTGTCATGACGACCTCGGCCTGGCGGTGGCGAACTCGCTGGCTGCGATCGAGGGCGGTGCGCGCCAGGTCGAATGCACGATCAACGGTATCGGCGAGCGCGCCGGCAACTGCGCGCTTGAGGAACTGGTGATGGCGCTGAAAGTGCGCCAGCCGTGGTTCAACGCCGATACCGGCATCGACAGCAGCCGCCTGGTCGCGACCTCGCAACTGCTCAGCCGGCTGACCGGCATGCTGGTCCAGCGCAACAAGGCGGTGGTCGGCGCCAATGCCTTTGCCCACGAGGCCGGAATCCATCAGCACGGAATGCTGCGACATCGCGGTACCTACGAGATCATGTCGCCGGAAGACGTCGGCTGGAGCCAGACCCGGATCGTGCTCGGCCGGCACAGTGGCCGACATGCTTTGGCGCAGCGCCTGCGCGCCGTCGGCTTCGTGCTCGAAGACGAGGAGCTGGATCGCATCTTCGCCGACTTCAAGCACCTGTCCGAACAGCAGCGCGTGATCGAAGACGCCGACCTGCGCCGGCTTGTACTCGGCGATGCCGCTGGTGAAGGTCCGGGCTATCGCCTGCGCCGGCTGTCGGTCCAGGATCATGGCGGTCGCGCCAGCGCCCAGGTCGAGCTGTCCGATCCGGACGGCGACACCGTCACCGAACATGCGCTTGCCGACGGCCCGGTCGCCGCACTGTTCTCGGCGATGGCGCGCGCGACCGGCATCGACCTGGCCCTGGAGAGCTACCAGGTGCACAGCATCGGCCTCGGCGCCGACGCCCGCGGCGAGGCCAGTCTCAGCGCCACCTGGCGCGATGACGGTACCGAGTACTCCGGCACCGGCACCAGCCGCGACATCATCGAGGCCAGTGCCCTGGCCTGGCTCGACATCGCCAATCGTCTGCTGTTGCAGCGCCGCAGCGCCGCCATTCCCGAACCCGCCTGACCGGATCACCAAACCATGAGCACGAGAACCTTGTTCGACAAGATCTGGGACGCGCATGTCGTCGTTCCGGAATCCGCCGAGACCCCGGCGGTGTTGTACATCGACCTGCACCTGATTCACGAGGTCACCAGCCCGCAGGCATTTGCCGAGCTTCGCCAACGCAACCTGCCGCTGCGCCGGCCCGAACGCGTGCTGGCGACGCTGGACCATTCGACACCGACCCTGCCGGCGGACGCGCTCGGGCAGCGGCCGTATGTCAGCGACGAAGCGCGACGCCAGGTCGAATCGCTGGAGGCCAACTGTCGTGAGTTCGGCATTGAACTGCACGGCTGGAACAGCGACCAGCGCGGCATCGTTCATGTCATGGGACCGGAACTCGGCGCCACCCAACCCGGCATGACCATCGTCTGCGGCGACAGCCACACCGCGACCCAC
>CAZFUH010000229.1:0-3682 GCA_964522235.1 uncultured Rhodanobacteraceae bacterium | reverse complement strand
CACTCGCGTTCGGCATCGGCACCACCGAGGTCGGCCATGTCCTGGCCACGCAATGCCTGTTGCAACGCAAGCCGAAGACCCTGGCGATCCAGGTCGACGGCCGGCTGCGGCCGGGCGTCAGCGCCAAGGATCTGATCCTGCACGTGATCGGTGTCCTCGGCGTCGGCGGCGGCACCGGTCATGTCATCGAATACCGTGGCAGCGCGATCGAGGCTCTGACCATGGATCAGCGGATGACAGTCTGCAACATGTCGATCGAGGCTGGCGCCCGTGCCGGCCTGATCGCGCCGGACGCAACCACCTACGACTGGTTGCGCGGCCGAACGCAGGTACCACGTGGTGCCGCGTTCGAGCGCGCCGTCGAACGCTGGCAGGCGCTGCGCAGCGATGACGGCGCGCGCCATGACCGCGAGATCGTCATCGATGCCGATGCGATCGGAGCGACGATCAGCTACGGCACCCACCCCGGCATGGTCACGCCCATCGCCGCGGCGATCCCAACTGCACGCGACGCTCAGGAGCGCAAGGCCCTGGACTACATGGGCTTTCGCGATGGCCAGTGCCTGCTTGGCGAGCCGGTCGATGTCGTCTTCCTGGGCAGCTGCACCAACTCCCGGTTGTCCGATCTACGTGAGGCCGCCGAGCTGCTGCGCGGCCGCCAGGTCGCCGACGGCGTGCGCATGCTGGTGGTGCCGGGTTCGGTGCAGATCAAGCGCGATGCCGAAGCCGAAGGCCTGGACCGGATCTTCGTCGCCGCCGGTGCCGACTGGCGCGAGGCCGGCTGCTCGATGTGCATCGGCATGAACGGCGACATCGCCCGACCGGGCCAGCTCGTGGTCTCGACCAGCAATCGCAACTTCGAGGGCCGGCAGGGACCGGGAGCGCGCACCGTGCTCGCCAGTCCGCGTACTGCCGCCGCCTGCGCACTCGCCGGCCGCATCGCCGATCCCAACTCGTTGCAGGAGCAGGCCGCATGAAACCCGTCACCGAGATCCGATCACGCAGTGCCATGTTGCCGTTCGAACACATCGACACCGATCGCATCATCCCTGCGCGCTTTCTGACCACCACCCAGCGTGCTGGCCTGGGCCGGCACGCGTTCCACGACTGGCGCTACCGCGAAGACGGCAGCGACAACCCGGAGTTTCCGCTGAACCGGCCGGAAGCCGCCGGTTGCGCGATCCTGGTCGCCGGCCGCAACTTCGGCTGCGGCTCCTCGCGAGAGCACGCGCCTTGGGCATTGCTCGACTACGGCATCCAGGCCGTGATCTCGTCCGAGATCGCCGACATCTTCCGCAGCAATGCACTGAAAAATGGACTGCTCGCGATCGTGCTGCCGCCAGAGCAGCACGCCGAACTGCTGGCGCTACCGGGTCTGGACCTGGTCATCGACGTGCGCGAACAACGCATCGAGCTGCCCGACGGCCGTGCCTTCGATTTCCAGCTCGATTCATTCGCACGCCACTGCCTGCTGCACGGTGTCGATCAGCTCGGCTACCTGCTGCAGCACGAAGCTGCCATCACCGCGTACGAAAGAGCAGAAGTTAGTGGATAGGAGTTAGAGGTTAGAGGTTAGAAGCTAGGAGTTAGTGGATAGGAGTTAGAGGTTAGAGGAGCGTACCGCGCGACCGCGGACCTCGACGCTTTTCTCTAACTCCTAACTCCTAATCACTAACTCCTAATCAAGTGTTTCCATCCGACATTGAGGATTGCCATGAACGCCACCATCGTCACCCTGCCCGGCGACGGCATCGGTCCGGAAGTCACCGCTGCCGCCGTCGCCGTGTTGCAGGCCGTCGCCGAACGCCACGACCATAGCTTCCGTTTCTCGCAGCTGCCGATCGGTGGCGCCGCGATCGACGCCACCGGCAGCGCCCTGCCCGATGCCACGTTCGACGCCTGCCGCGATGCCGATGCGATCCTGCTCGGTGCCGTCGGCGGTCCGAAGTGGTCCGATCCAAGAGCGCCGGTACGCCCGGAACAGGGCCTGCTGAAACTGCGCCAGGCGCTGGACCTGTACGCGAATCTGCGGCCGGTGCGGACGCATCCGGTCGCCCTGGTCGCGGCACCGATCAAGCCGCATCTGCTGACCGGTGTCGATCTCATCGTCGTGCGCGAACTGACCGGCGGCATCTACTTCGGCCGCCGCGAGCGCAGCGTTGACGGCGCCAGCGACGAATGCCGCTACAGCGTAGCCGAGGTCGAGCGCGTAATTCGCGTCGCCTGCCGCCTGGCCCGGCAGCGGCGCGGCTACGTCGTGTCGGTCGACAAGGCCAACGTGCTCGAGACCTCGCGCCTGTGGCGGGAGACAGCCACCCGCGTTGCCGCTGAGGAATTTCCCGACCTGCGCTTCGAGCACCAATTGGTCGATTCGATGGCGATGCATCTGATCGCCCACCCGCGCGAATACGATGTCATCGTCACCGAGAACATGTTCGGCGACATTCTGACCGACGAGGCCTCGATGCTCGCCGGTTCGCTCGGCCTGCTGCCGTCGGCTTCGCTCGGCGACAGCCGTCGCGGCCTGTACGAACCGATCCATGGCTCGGCGCCGGACATCGCCGGCCGCGGCATCGCCAATCCCTATGCCGCGATCCTCAGCGCCGCCCTGCTGCTGCGCCACTCGCTCGGTCTGGAGCACGAGGCCGCTGAAGTCGAACAGGCGGTCGGCGATGCCCTGGACGCGCACGTGCTGACTGCTGATCTTGCCGGCAGCGGAGCGTCCGCCAGCACCGGCGCGGCCACCGCCGCCGTGGTAGAGCGCCTGCGGCAGCGCTGCCCGCTCACCGAACTTCGCGACTGAAACCAGTCATTGCTGATGCTGCGCTGTCGACATGGCGCGTTCCGGGAAACCGGAGCGTGGCAGCAGCGCTGTGATCGCCTTGCATTCTTCGCTGCTCACCCTTCGTTGATGCCGCCTGCTACGCTGCGCACCCAGTCAGCCACCTTTCCCGAACTCGCAACGAAATGGACCAGCTCTGCATCGTCACTACCGGCGGCACGATCGACAAGATCTATTTCGACGACAAGTCGGATTTCCAGATCGGCGACCCGCAGATCGGACAGATTCTGCGCGATCTCGGTGTCGCGTTCCGCTTTGAGGTGATCTCGCTGCTGCGCAAGGACAGCCTGCACGTCAGCGAAGCCGATCGCGAGCTGATCCGGCGCACGATCCAGGCGCAGCCGGCGCGCCACGTCCTGGTCACCCATGGCACCGACACCATGGTCGATACCGCGCGTGTGCTCGCCGGCATCGAGGACAAGACCATCGTTCTGACCGGCGCCTTGAATCCGGCCCTGTTCCGGGGTTCGGATGCGGTGTTCAACATCGGCTGCGCGGTCGGTGCAGTGCAATCGCTGCCGCCCGGCGTCCATATCGCGATGAACGGTCGGATCTGGGATCCGGCCAAGGTCCGCAAGAATCGCGACGCGAATCGCTTCGAAGCGACTTGAATTTGCGTCTGCCGTTGTGACATCCGTCGGGCTGCGCCTTGGCGGCGGCCTTTCGGCCGCAAAGCGCAGCGAGCTGCGCTCTACAAGGGCGCGAACCAGCGCGCTGGCCTGCCGCACGATGATGCTTTTGTAGAGTCGAGCTCGCTCGACTTGGATGCCGCGGCCAGAGCCTGTGGGGGCATGCACCGGGGCAGCGGCCTGCCGGCCGCAAAGCGCAGCGAGCTGCGCT
>CAZFUH010000228.1:0-6982 GCA_964522235.1 uncultured Rhodanobacteraceae bacterium | reverse complement strand
GGGCGGCGAACCGTCGAAAATCTGTCCTCGCGCAGTCGACTTTTCGCCTCGAACGCTTCTGCCGCGCAGGCTCCTAGCCGCCGCATTGCTGCTGCTCATTGCCGGCAGCGCCAACGCGGCTCGGCCGGCTCCATCCGGTGCAACGACGCCGCAGGCGCGCGAAGCTGCCTGGCAACAGCATCAGCGCATGGAACGCGAATCGCTGTTCCAAGGCATGAACTGGCGCAGCATCGGCCCGGTCGTGCAAGGTGGGCGTGTCGTCGACATCGAATCCGTGCCCGGTCAGCCGTATACGTTCTACATCGCCTATGCCACTGGCGGCGTCTGGAAAACAACCAACAATGGCGGCAGCTTCGAACCGTTGACCGATCGCCTGTTCAATACCGTGACTGGCGACATTGCCGTCGACCCCTCGGCTCCGAACACACTCTGGATCGGCACCGGTGAACCGAACGCGGCGCGCTCGAATTACGGTGGCCACGGCATCTACGTCAGCCACGACGGCGGCGGCAGCTTCGCACACAAGGGCTTGGCCGACGCCGACAGAATCGCCCGCATCCTGGTCGATCCCCGCGACGGCCAACGCATCCTGGTTGCCGCAGCCGGCAAGCTGTATTCGACCGGCGGCAGTCGCGGCATCTACCTCAGTGAGGACGGCGGCGACACCTGGACCCAGGTATTGAAAGGACAGGGCGACTGGACCGGTGCCAGCGATCTGGTCATCCACCCCGACGATCCCGACATCGTCTATGCCGCGCTGTGGGAACGCAGCCGCACACCATGGCAGTTCAAGGAGTCCGGCGCCGGCAGCGGCGTCTACAAGAGCAGCGACGGCGGTCGGACCTGGCAACGCCTGGAAGGCTTCCCTTCCGGACCAGGCATCGGCCGCATTGGCCTGGACATCGCCCGATCACGTCCGGATACGGTCTATGCCTCGATCGACCTGTGGGACGAGCTGCCGTCGGATCTGCGCCACCAAGGCGATCGGCCGCTGTCGCCGGCGCGACTGCGGACAATGACCCGCGAGGAGTTCTTGCGCCAGGATCCTGACGAAGTCGAATCCTTCATTCGCCGCAGCGACCTGCCGGTCGAGATCGACGCCGATCGCCTGATCGCCGATGTGCGCAGCGGCACCGTCACGCTGGACATGTTGCGCGACCGTCTGCGCGATGCCAACGCGGCGCTGTTCGATGCCGAAATCTGGGGCCTGACCGTGTGGCGCAGCGATGATGCCGGCGGCAACTGGCAACGCACACACACGACGCCGTTGCGCAGCGTCGTCTACAGCTACGGCTACTATTTCGGTCAGATCCGCGTCGATCCCTCGGATGCCGACCTGGTCTACGCGCTTGGCGTGCCGCTGATCGTCTCGGCCGACGGCGGCGAGAGCTGGAGCGGCTATGCCAACCACCGCGACGTTCATGTCGATCACCAGGCGCTGTGGATCGACCCGAACTACCCCGAGCGCATCGTGCTTGGCAACGATGGCGGTGTCGACATCAGCCACGATCGCGGCATCACCTGGCGGCGAATGGACGGTCAGCCGCTGGGCCAGTTCTACACCATCTACGCCGACATGGCCGAACCCTACAACGTCTATGGCGGCATGCAGGACAACGGCACGATGAAGGGCTCCAGCCGAACGCGCTGGGAGTACGGCCAGGACTGGAGCTTTCTCAACGGCGGCGATGGCATGTATGTCGCCGTCGACAACGAGGGCAAGCACACCTATACCGGCTATCAGTTCGGCCACTACACGCGCATCGACGGCGACGGCAAGCGCAATGAAGTGCGTCCGCGCAGTCCGTTGATCGAGACGCCGCTGCGCTACAACTGGAACACGCCGGTGATCCTGTCGCGACACAACCCGCAGATCGTCTATTTCGGCGCCAATCGCCTGTACCGTTCGATGGACAAGGCACGTACGTGGACTGCGATCAGTCCCGACCTGACCCGTGCGCAAGAGCGCGGCAACGTACCGTTCGCGACCATCACCACGGTATCGGAATCGCCATTGCGCTTCGGTCTGCTCGCCGTCGGCACCGACGACGGCCATGTCCACGTCAGCCGCGACGGCGGTCTGAACTGGCAGTCCGTCGACGCCCGTCTTCCGGCGCGTCGCTGGGTCAGCCGGGTTGAGCTGTCCGGCCACGTCGAGAGCCGCCTGTATGCCAGTCTCAACGGCTACCGCCAGGACGACGACCGCGTCTATCTGTTCGCCAGCGAAGACCTGGGCCGAACCTGGCGCGACATCGGCGCCGGCATTCCAGCCGAGCCGGTCAATGTGATTCGCGAAGACACGGTCAATCCTGACGTGCTCTACGTCGGTACCGATCGCGGCGTCTATGTATCGCTGGATCGCGGTGGCTCCTGGTCGACGCTCGACGGCAACCTGCCGAACGTGCCGGTGCATGATCTGTTCGTGCATCCGCGCGAGCGCGAGCTGATCGCCGGCACCCATGGCCGCAGCGCCTGGATCGTAGACGTGCTGCCGGTGCAGGAACTGAGCAGCGAAGTGCGCGCGAAGCCGGTCCACCTGTTTCACATCGATCCGGTGCAGGGCGACCGTGGCTGGCGCCGCGAAGCTGATCGCTGGTTCGATCGCCCAGAGCACTTGCCGTCGCTCGCCGGAAGCTATTGGAGCGCCGAAGCCGGCACGGTCGAGTTCACCGTGCTTGACAGCCACGGCAGTCCGCTGACCCGCTTCAGCCGTCACGCCAGTGCCGGTCTGAACAGCTTCGAGTGGGATCTCACCGTCGATCTGGATCGGGTGCTAGCTGCCGAACAGGCTGCCCTGGCCAAGCTCGACGAGTCCGAGCGCGACCAGCTCAAGCATCGCCGCTACAGCGAGGCCGTGCGCTTGGGCCACCGCCTGTACCCGCAGCCCGGGACCTTGACGATGCGGATCGAGGCCGGCGGCGGCAGCCACGAGGCGAAGCTGGAAATCAAGTCGCCCAAGCCCTTTGAGGAACGGCATACACCCAGATACAAACTGCGCGGTGTCGACGACAACTCGACAAGGGTCCAGCCGGAGCCGCTGCCGCATCCGCGAGCGAACAGCCGCGCCCGGCCCTGGACTGTGCCGGGGCGCTAGCGCCGCTGCCAAGTGCTGCGCCGATCCGATCCGGTCGTGCGCAGCGATCAGGCGCAATCGAGTTTCGGGTACCAGTCGTGGCCCCGGCCTTCAGGCGTGCAATCCAGAAGGGTCCAGATCGGCATCAGGTCGGGTGCGCCACGTGGATCCTGCTCAGGATCGGCGGAGTCGAAGCTCATCTCGGCGCCCCAGAAATGCCGGATCGTGCCGTCGCGCCGGGCAAAGACGTTGAACGCGGTGTCGCCGCCGCCGCTGTCATCGAGCGCGTGGCAGTCGCGGCTGAAGGCGCCGGTCAGAGCCGAGTACAAGCGCAGATGGCGCCAGCCCCGACAGTGCTTGAACGCGAGCAGGCGATCGATCGGCGAGCGGGCGACGATCGCCAGGGCGACGCCCGGAACTCGCGCGTTTCGCAGTGAGCCGCTACCAGCCCCGTTCGTCGGCTTCAGCCGGCAGAATCCGATCGCGCAGCCAAAGCATCGGCTCCATGGCATTCGGGCGGTTGTAGCGGGTGCCGGCGAAAACCACGCCGAAGTCGTGCTCGGGCAACAGGAACAGCAGGTTGCCGCCGTTCCCCATCGCCATCCATACACGGGTCGGCGGCAGTTTCGCTCCCCTGGCCTGATCCAGCCACCATAAATAGCCATAGTGTTGTGGTCGATCCGGAATCGACGTGTGCTCGGTCGTCATCGCTTCGATCCAGCCACGACTGACCAGCTCGCGCCCTTGCTGACTGCCACCGGCCATGACCAGTTGGCCGATGCGCAGCAGATCGGCCGGATGGATCGCCAGGTGTCCGCCGGTATCGGTATCGCGGCCACGATTCCACGTTTCCCATCGAGCGTTGTCGATTCCCAAAGGTTCGAACAGGGCTTCGCGAGCGAACTCCGGAACCGGCCGACCCAAGGTGTTGGCCAGGATGCGGCCAAGCGCAACGACATTGCCTGTGCAGTACGAGAATCGGGTGCCGGGGTCGTCCCGCATCGCCTGCTTGGCCCAGAATGCCAGCCAGTCGCGGCGTCGGTACATCTTGTCTTCGTGCCCGGGCGAGGACTGAGTCCAGTCGTCGCAGTCCAGACCGCTGCGCATCGTCAACAGATCCTCGACGCGGATTCGAGCCTTGCGCGGATCGTCTGACAGAGCATCGGCGTACTCGGGCAGCAGTTCGATCACCGGCACCTGCACCGAAGCGATCGCGCCGCGGTCGATTGCGATGCCGACAAGCAGCGCGGTGATCGACTTGGTCGCCGAGCGAATGTCCCGGCCGCCGTCACCGAGGCTGTCGGTCTGACCCTGCGCGAGCAGCACGCCATCGCGGATCGCCGCCATCCCTTCGATGCCCGGATGTTCCCCACGGGCGACCTCGGCCGCCAGGAGCCGCAGGGCCGACGGCTGTTCGTCGGCTTCGGCGAGACAAGTCAGCGGCAGCGACGCCAGCAGCAGCCCTGCGATGCGGATACTTCCGGCCATGATCAACTCCTGGAACCTGCGCAGGCCTGGACTGTAGCGAAGTTGTCGTTGAACCCAGGGCGGGAAGGATTGCGGACAGTCGCGACCGGAAGCGAACGGTGAAAGCGGACGATTGCCGGTAAGCGGTTGATCCATCGGCGTGGCACGGCTATTGCTGAAAGTTTTTTATCCGTGCCATGACGTCTTCGTCAGCGACGGAGAACGTTAGGAAACTGAATGACCGCTATACGATTCGCGTTGCGCAATCTCGTTTTCACGCCTGGCAGCTCGCTGGTGATCGTGCTCACGTTCGCGCTCGGCATCGCCTCGTGCTCGGCGGTATTCGGCCTGATCAACGCGACCTTGCTTCGGGATCTGCCGTTTGAGGATGCCGATCGACTGGTCTGGATCGAGAACAGCGGTGTCGCCGGTGCCTCGGCAACTACCTCCAGGGTGGAAACGCTGCTTGCCTGGCGCGAGCAGAGCAGTTCGTTGGAAGACATCGCCGCCTACTTTGCCTATTTCGATTACGAGCAGTACACGCTTGCCGAGGGCGGCGAACCGCTGCGCTTGCGCGGTGTCCGGGTGACACGCAATTTTCTCGACGTGCTCGGCGTGCAGCCGGCGATCGGACGCGGCTTCAGCACGGACGAAGCCGAATGGAACGACGGTCGCGCCACCGCGGTATTGCTAAGTCATTCGTTCTGGCAACAGCGGTTCAACGGTGATGAAGCGATCGTTGGGGGTACTGTTACGTTGAACGACGGACCGGCAACCGTCGCCGGGGTGCTTCCGAAGGAATTCGATTTCGCGTCGGTGTTCGCGCCGAGCAGTCGGATCGACCTGCTGGTTCCGTTTCCCTTGGTCGAACAGACGGCGAACTGGGGCAACACGCTGTATGCGGTCGGCAGGCTCAGTGCCGATGCCTCAACAGCCCAGGCGAGCAGCGAATTGCAGGCGATCAATGCCCGTCTGGCTGCGGACTCGCCCGCGCAGCGGCCGCCGGGGGCACGCGTTCGACCGCTCGATGACCATGTTCGTGGCGGCACGCAGGTAGCTCTGCTGGTGTTGGCGGCTGCGGTCGCGTGCCTGATGCTGATCGCCTGCGTCAACGTCTCCGGCCTGTTGTTGGCGCGGGCCACGGTGCGCGGCCACGATGATTCCGTGCGTATGGCTCTGGGGGCGACGCGTTGGCATCTGCTCCGACAGATGATGTTGGAGAGCGCCTTCCTGGCCGTCGTCGCCTGTCTGCTGGGGCTGGTGTTGGCGTGGGTGTTACTGCGCGCAGTGGCCGCGATGGACCTGCTGGGCATCCCGTTGATCCGGTTCAGCGCGTTGGACTCGACGACCGTCCTCTTTGCCGCAGCGCTGGCGCTGACAGTGGCCGCGTTGGCAACCGTGCTTCCGGCAGTGCGACTGCGGCGCCATGGTGCTGGCGGCGGGAGAAATCTTGCGATCGGTGCCGGCAGCGGCCGGGTGACCACTGCCGTACCGGGCGTTCTGGTCGTTGGACAGATTGCTTTGACCTGCATGCTGCTGGTCGGGGCCGGGTTGCTCGTGCGTAGCTTTGTCGACGTGCTGCGCGTCGACCTTGGCTTTGTGCCCCAGGACACCATTGCCTGGCGCATGGACACCTCCAGAGCCTTTGCCTCGGATGCGGATCGGCGGGGATACTACCAGCGCTTGCTGGAGTCCGTGCGCGC
Source organism: uncultured Rhodanobacteraceae bacterium (assembly GCA_964522235.1). Lineage (GTDB taxonomy): Bacteria > Pseudomonadota > Gammaproteobacteria > Xanthomonadales > UBA2363 > Pseudofulvimonas. Next base: position 739 of record CAZFUH010000228.1, on the reverse strand, counting down.
GGTGCCCGGGATTGAATCGGCAGGCTTTGGCGATGGTCTGCCCTTGGGTCGCAGTCGCGCCTGGCAGGTCGTTGCCCAGGATGTGCAGTATGCGGAGGGCACACCTCCGTCCGCAGGCGTGCGCATCGTCGATGACGGCTACCTGCAAACCTTGCAGATGCCGCTGCTCGCCGGCCGCCATTTCGATGCCCGCGACCACGCCGACAGCACGCCGGCGATCATCCTCGGCCGTACCGCGGCGGAATCGCTATGGCCGGGACAGAACCCGATCGGCCGCACTGCGATCGTCGGTCGAGGCGACGGCCGTGAGCATGTGGTCGTCGGGATCGTAGCCGACGTCCCACGTGCACTAGAGCAAGCTGCGCGCTCGGACGTCTACCTGAACTATCGCCAGAACGACTGGTGGTCGGCAGTGGAGCTGGTGGTTCGGTCCGGGCGGGCGCCGGAAGCGATCATCGCCGAAGTGCGCGCAGCAATCGCCGCCTTCGATCCGGCCATGGCCAGCAACGAGTACACGCCGTTGTCGGCCGTCATCGACAATGCGGTCGCGCCACGGCGATTGACGGCCTTGATGCTCGCAGGCTTCTCGCTGTTTGCGCTGCTGCTGGCGGCGATCGGTCTGTACGGCGCGATCGCCTACTCGGTGGCGCGGCGGACGCGCGAAATGGGCGTACGCATGGCGCTCGGCGCGCGGTCGCGCAGCGTGCTGGTCCTGGTGCTGGGCGAGGGCGCGCGTCTG
>CAZFUH010000227.1:3743-7041 GCA_964522235.1 uncultured Rhodanobacteraceae bacterium | reverse complement strand
CGGATGTCGTTCTCGAAATCCTGGATCTCGTCGAAGTTGCCGGACCAGTGCACCAGGCCATGCGCCATGCCGGCCCGGCCGCGCAGGTCGATCGAGTTGCGCAGCCCTTCGCCGCGGCCGGTGAAGTCCCAGACCCGGCCGTCGCTGGCACCGTCGAAGTGGCAGGTTGCGCAGCTGATGTAGCCTTCCGGGCTCATGCGTGGATCGGCGGCGTTGTAGAAGATGCGCTTGCCGTTGAACACGGACGACGACAGCGCCTCGCTGGTGGTCAGTGCAACCTGGCTGGCATTGCCGGCGCCGCTGCCGCTGGCGAGAAAGCCGGCCAGGGCGTGACGGCTGAGGCTGCGGTCCATGAAGTTCATGCTGAACAGCTCGTCGCTGCCCGGCAGAAACAGCGCGCCCTGGGGAGCCCGGCCAATCGCCCAGCGCCCGGCGACGCCCTGCTGTGTCGGCTCGGTATGGATGCGCAGGGCGTCGAACACCGCGACTTCGTTATTGCCCTGCAGAGTGATGAAGGCGTAGTCGCCGAGCGCCGAGAAGGTGACCGCCGACGGCGAATCGCTGTTGTCGATATCGCGCACGCGATTGTTCTCGACCTGGTTGCTGGACAGGTTGATGACGATGAGCTGCGCGCGCACCGTGTTGTCCGGACCGAGATCGTGGCGGCCATCGAAGAACTGCATCCCGCGGGTGATGTTGTCCTTCTTCGCGGTGACCCAGGCGCGCTGGCCGTCCGGGCTGATGGCGATGCCGCTGAGGTAGTTCGGCACGCCGCGGCTGTCGGCCGAGGTTTCGTTCGAGATCATCCGCATCGGTACGCGGATGCGCCGGGTCAGGCTCAGGGTGCCGGCGTTGACGTCATAGACTTCTCCGTAGGCCGGTGCCGAGACGAAGCGGGTCACCAGCACGCGCTGGCCGTTGCCGCTGACCGCGATCGCGCGCGGGCTGGGGCCGAGCTCGACGCTGCTGCCGGCGAGGCTGACCGTATCCACGCGCAACAGGCGGCCGGCACCGGTGAGCGAGACATAGGCGGCGCCACCGCCGGGCGCCATCGCGATCGCCACCGGTGCGCTGCCGTAGCCGGTGTCGATGCTGTCGACGCGCACGCCGCTGCTGTTCAGCAGGTCGATGCGGTCGTCGTCATGGCACGCGACCCAGATCCGGCCCTGGCCGTCGACCGCGAGCGAGCGCGGGTCGGCACAGACCGGGTACACACCGGTGCGGGTCATCGTCGGTCGGTGCACGCGGCTGACGCTGTCATGATCAGGATTGGCGATCCACAACGTGTCGCTGGCGACATGGTGGGCGATGTTCGAGGACTGGCTCGGGAACGGCCCGGCCGGCGCCTGCATCACCGTGACCTTGGTCGCGCGCGTGCTCAGCGCGCCATGGTTGTCGCGGGCCTGCACCTGCACCGTGTAGCGCCCGGCACTGGCATAGGTGTGGCTTGCCTGGGCCTGCGCGCCCCATGTCGTGGTGCTGCCATCGCCGAACAGGAACCGGTACTGCACGGTGTCGCCCGGGTTCGGGTCGACTGCGGTGGCGCTGACCGTCATCGTCGCGCCGGGTGCCACCGGGTACGGTCCGGCGCTGAGCGCGGTGATCTCCGGCGGCAGATTGCCGCTGGCGCTGCCGCCGGTGGAGAAACGGAAGCTGTAGGCCTCGATGCCATTGCCGGCGACGTCCTGGATGCCGCCGGCCGGAAACACCACTTCGTACTCGGTGTCGGCGGCAAGATCGTTCAGGGGCACGATGTTGAGCTGGTTGCCCGAGGTGAAATTGATCAGCGCGTCGACCGGGCTGCCGCCGACCGGGCGCAGGATCACGCTGGTGCCGTTGACGATGGTCTCGACGCGCAGCGTCTCGTGAATCAGGAACGCCAGCGGTGCATTGCGCGGCCAGTGCGTCTGGTTCGGGCGCGGGCGGTGGTAGCCGACGGTCGGTCCCTGGGTATCGGGTTCGGCCTGGTGCGCCCAGATGCGCCAGGCCTGTTCCTGCATGTTGCCGAGGCCGCCGGTGACCAGCAGGTTGCCGATCGGCAGCGCGAACTGGCTGGTGTCGCGCCAGGTGCCGCCGGCATCGACCGGCAGGGTCAGGGCCGGAGTGCCCGGATTGCGCATGTCGATCTTGTAGCGGCCGGTGAACGCGTAGTGGTCCTGGAACTGCACGTATGACAAACCATCGCGCCAGGTCGTATTCAAAGCGACATCGGCGACCAGCTCGATATTGGACGGATCGCTGAGGTCGACGATCTGCCAGCCCTGGACGCCGCTGTTGCGCCGCGGCTGGAACAGGTACAGCTGGTCGCCTTCACCCCACAGCTCCGGCCAGTAGCCGCCGGCCGCACCGTCGCGGAACACGCCGAGCAGGGTCGGCGGCGTGCCCTGGTTGTTGTAGGTCGGCTTGAGATCGTAGACGGCAACGCCGGACAGGGTCTGCTCCTCGCTGGCAATGATCAGCAGATCGCCGAACAGGAACGGCATACCCATGACGCCGCCGCTGACGGCGAGGTGGTCCCAGTCGGCCCAGACCTCGGTCGCGTTGTGGTTGTTCGCCTGGGTGCGGCGACCGATCGCGAAGCGATGCTGGTCGAGGTTGTAGAACCAGTTGCCGCCGATGTTGCCGCCATTGGGTCGAAAGCCGACCACCCAGCGCGGCACGACCCGGCCGCGATCCCAGGTCAGGTTCTGAAACCCCTGCGGCGCCGTCGTCGGCCAGTTCATGCGCTGGTACTGCTGGTAGCCGGTGCGCCGGAACAGCCAGCTGTTGCCGCCGAGCTGCAGGGCATCGTCGTGCAGCGCATAGCCGTGCGCCTGCATGTTCATCGGGCCGACGCCGAGGTTCTCGACCAGGACCGGGTTATGCACATTGGCCTCGGACGAGATGTCCCAGATCTTGATATCCAGGCTGCTGCCGGCGGCGCTGGAGGGGTGCTCCGGCACCGTGTAGAGCAGTCCGCCGTGGAAGGCGATGATCGCGCCGCGGCCATCGGACGAAAAGCCCTGCGGCCCGGTGGTCAGCAACTCGCCCGGCGTTCGCGGCACGTTTGGAAAACCTGCCTGTGCCAGCACGGAGGCGGGCAGTGACAGGAACAACAAAATGAGCCCGACCGAGCGGCCACGAAGTCCGCACCCAGATCCGTACATGACAACCCCCTGCCATTCCCCCCATGGTGGAGACAAGGTAGCAGATGTGCCGTCGTCTGACAGCGTTGCCAACCTGCGGGTCGCGTCTGCGTAGTGGCGGTGCTTTGGCTGTGGCGAAGCGACTGGGCGGTTCGGCATCGGCGTGGACTACG
>CAZFUH010000227.1:0-3733 GCA_964522235.1 uncultured Rhodanobacteraceae bacterium | reverse complement strand
GCGCTGCGCGCCACCTTCTCCCCGCAGGCGGGGCGAAGGAAAAGCTGGGGCTTCGATCTTTCTCCTCGCAGGCGGGACGAATGAAAAGCGGCGGGTGGTTCACTCGAAGCCGTGGCGGAAGATTGTTTCGATGTCGGCGCAGGGCTCGCCGGAGTACGCGACTGAACCTGGCGGCAGGTGGGGGCCGAGATCGTTGATGATCAGGTGCGCGCGCATGCCGAGGTTGCCGAAATTTCCCGAGCTGCTGTCGTCGCAGCCCATGGTGCCGAATTGCAGCGCCACCACGCAGTGATCGCCGTGACTGAGAACAGGCGAGCCGGAGGTGCCGAAGTACAGATCGGCCAGAAACACGACGGCGGTCGGCCAGATATCTTGAATCTCCGGGTAGCCGGTCGGATCGTCCGGATGGGTCGAATACAGTGCGATCTGCTTGCCCCAGCCGCTCGGATGTTGCGGCAGATAGATGGTTTCGCCGATCCAGGTCGGGGTTGCGCGCAATTTCAGATAGCCGTAGGCGCCGGTTGGATTGGTGTTCAGATGCACCAGCGAATAGTCGAGATTGGGGTAGCTGCGGCGAATCAGGGTGCCCTGGGTGCTGACGATGACACCCGGGCATTGCAAGGTGTTGCAGGTCTGCTCGCAGCTGCCTTCGGCCATGAACTCATAGTTGGTGTTGGCGGCCTCTGCGGCCGACTCGATGCAGTGGCCGTTGGTCATCAGGTGGCCGTTCGGCCCGAGCAGCCAGCCCGTGCACAAGCTGGTGCCGTCGATCAGAAGACGGGCGACGGCGCGGGCCTGGCCGTAGTGGATCGGGTGGCTGTGTTCGTAGCAGCGAGCGTTCTCCTTGTCGTCTTCGCCGCAGATCGGGTTCACTGAACCGCGGAGCGGAAAGCCGCGCGCGACCTTGTCGATCCGGTAGCCCCAGCCTTCGCCTCGACCGCCGCCGTGCAGTTCGATCAGCACGCGGTCGCCGGGCACATGGATGCCCCAGAACCCGGTGCTGCGGCCCATGCCGGGCTTGCCTTCGCCTTCGTAGCGCCAATGCCGGTCGCCCGAGGGCGAGCGTACGACCACGAAGTCGCCGGGCGCCAGGTCGAAGCGCGAGAAGTATGGCGCGACGTAGCTGGCGCCGGGAACGTGGATCTCCTCGACCTGTACCGTGCCGCGCCCAGCGCGGTAAGGGTGCCCGGTCTGCACGGGGGCGATGGCGTATTCCTCGCCGACCTGCTGGCGTGTCGGGCGCATCGTGCCGGTGCTGGCGGTCCTGCTGGCGACGTTACCGTTCAGCGGGCACTGCACCGCCGCAGGGCGCTCGAATGGCGTCAGCACCGACTCGGCAAACACCGGTGCGGCGGCGGCCGACAGGCCTGCAAACAGGCAGCGGGAAACGGCGAGGATCATGGCGGCACTCCCTGATGGCTCGCGCCGGACTTCCTCGATCCGGCACTTCTTATCGGGGGCGGCGCAAAAACCGGTTGGTTCGGCTCAGCCGACGTTCGAGGCCGGTCGAACCGTTCGTCGGCCGCTTACTCGAAGCGGTCGGCGAAGATGAGGTCCGGCGGAATCAGGAACAGGTCGTCGAACTGGACGAAGTAGCTGCCGCCGGCCGCGATCTTGCTGGCCAGCGCCCGCACCTGCACTGATTGCGCGTTGGCGGGTGCGGTCCGGGTCGTCGGGCCGCGCTGGATCCAGGTATCGAACGCGTTCACGGTGCTGGCGCTGCCGATGGAGCCGGTCACGAATACCGAGCACGCGGTGTCGGACGCCCAGCGCACCGCCACCGTCGCCCGATCGTCCAGACTCTGGCCGGGGCCGGAGGGCACGCGCACCTTGCCGCCGACCTGATAGTCCGCACCGGCCTGAACGGGCAGGCATTGCCGGATCGTGACGCCGTTGTTCGCGTTGGGATGGTGGTTGCCGATCAGGACCGAACCCGAATCCGGATCGCCGTTGGCATCCAGGGGGCTCCATTCCACCGACATGCTGGGATCCTCCGGATTGAAAACCCAGGGTTCCAGTTGCGCCGCGGTGCTGAAGCCGCCGTTGACGACTACCGATTGCGCCCATGAGAACGATGCGACAGCAGCAAGCACGAGGGCGGCCAGAATGCGGGACATGACAGACTCCATCAGTTGGGGGTGAGAACGGCGGGCGAGGGGCCCCAGGTCCGCCGGTGTGGTCTATGGCGTCGAACGGTTCAGTCCTCGAAGCCGTCGGTGAGAATCGCTTCGGTTTCGGAGCCACGGCGAAACGCCCTGTTGCCGTCAACACGGCAATAGCGCCTGGCAGGGGCCAGATCCGAGGGGTGTGGCGAAGCGACGGGACAGCTTGGCATCGCCGAGGCGGCCCCTCATCCGGCGCTGCTCGCCGGCTAGACTGAGCCATGCTCAACGGACTGTGGCTGGGCTTTTTCCTGGTAGCGGCGGTGGCCGCCTTCGCGCGCTGGCTGATCGGCGGCGAGGCCGAGGTATTTGCGGCCATGGTCGCGTCCCTGTTCGACATGGCGCGGCTGTCGGTCGAGCTGATGGTGTTGCTGTTCGGCACGCTGACGCTGTGGCTGGGCTTTCTGCACATCGCCGAACGCGCAGGGCTGATCCATCTGCTGGCACGGGCATTGGGGCCGCTGTTCCGGCGTTTGATGCCGGAAGTGCCGGCCGGGCATCCGGCGATCGGACTGATCACGCTGAACTGCGCCGCCAATGGCATCGGCCTGGACAATGCGGCGACCCCGATCGGGTTGCGGGCGATGCGCGAGCTGCAGACGCTGAATCCGACACCGGATACGGCGAGCAACGCCCAGATCTTGTTTCTGGTGCTGAACACATCGTCATTGACGATCCTGCCGATCAGCATCTTCATGTATCGACTGCAACAGGGCGCCGCCGACCCGACCCTGGTGTTCCTGCCGATCCTGCTCGCGACCAGTGCCTCGACCTTGGCGGGGCTGCTCGCCGTCGCCGTGGTCCAGCGACTGCGAGTGTGGGATCCGGTGGTGTTGGCCTGGTTCGGCACTGGCGCGCTGCTATTGGCCGGATTCATGGCGCTGCTCGCAACCTTGTCGGCGGCGGCGTTGGCCAGCTTGTCCAGTCTGCTCGGCAACCTGGTGCTGTTCTCGATGATCCTGGTGTTCCTGCTCGCCGGCTGGTGGCGGCGGGTGCCTCTGTACGACAGCTTCATCGACGGCGCGAAACAGGGTTTCGATGTCGCCCGCGATCTGCTGCCGTACCTGGTCGCGATGCTGTGTGCGATCGGCGTGTTGCGAGCATCCGGTGCTCTGGATCTGGCGGTCGACGGCATTCGCGCCATGGTTGCCTGGGCCGGACTGGATACTCGCTTTGTCGATGCCCTGCCGACCGCCTTGATGAAACCGTTCTCGGGCAGCGGCGCACGCGCAATGCTGATCGAGACGATGCAAAACTTCGGCGTCGACAGCTTTCCGGCCCTGGTCGCTGCGACCATGCAGGGCAGCACCGAGACCACGTTCTATGTCCTCGCTGTGTATTTCGGGGCGGTCGGCATTCGTCGCGCCCGTCATGCCGTCGGCTGTGCCCTGGTCGCCGATGTCGCCGGCATCACCGCGGCAATCGTCGTCTGCTACCTGATGTTCTAGGTGCCGGCATCAAGCAAGCGCGACGTTACAACAGGCGATACGGGCGGGGCCGTCCATAACGAACCGCCGCTGGTGACCGCCCTTTGTAGAGCGTAGCTTGCTGCGCTTTGCGGCCGCGAGGCC
>CAZFUH010000226.1:0-7045 GCA_964522235.1 uncultured Rhodanobacteraceae bacterium | reverse complement strand
AGTGCGGTGTCCGACACCGGCCCTTGACCGCGCCAGACGATCTTGCGGTCGATTGCCAGGACCACCACGTACGCACGGTCGGCGTTGGCGTAGCCGGCGATACGCTGCCAGGTCGACCCGCCATCGGTTACGATCAGAAAATGATCGTGCAGGACCTCGGGAACACTGCTGCGGATGCCGCGCAGCACCATCCCGCGCAGCGGTCGAGGTACATCCTCGATCACCGAAACGCTGAATAGCGCCGTTTCGGTCGCCGGCAGCGATTCGCGCAGTCGCCGAGACCATGATTCGGTCTCCGTCCGGGCCGCCTTTGAGAAACCTATGACGAACACGGTCGCCAATTCCGGTAGATCTTCGGGAATCGCCAGCCGCGTACCTGCCAGAGTTTCCCCGTAAAGCACTGGCATCGGCTCCGCCATCGCTGCTATGGACAAGAGCGCTGCAGCCAGCAGTGCAGACAACAAGCCTTGAATGCGTAGACATCTAGTGTAGTGCGCCGGAAGTTTCGCACCATTCTCGCTGGGTCTTCGGCCCAGATCCGGCATTGCTCGTCGTCGCCATAGCGCTGCTATGACTCCTCCTCGCGCCTTGTCTCGGGACCGAATCCACGGCGCGATAAAGGCACCAAACTTCCGACGCACTACACTAGCCAAGATCATCGTCACATCGCCGGCCACCTCGGCCCATGCGACAAGAAGTATCCGGCATTCAGCGGACCGGACCAGTGACGGCTGTCATGGCGCCGACACTGGAACGAGACCGACTTGCACTGCCGTACGCAGGGTACGCGATGGTGTCACCCTTTCGCCACCAGACGTCAACCCGAAACGTTTCGCGTGGCACCGCCGCCAAGACTTGCTCAGCTAGAAACCTGGAACGAGTTGTGAAAGATCGGATCGTGTGGACCCGGCGAAGACGTACCGGGCTGGAACTCGATAGCCCCGATATCCACCACCGGGGCGCTGCCCTCACCCGTATCCGGAGTGTCCGGATCATCGGTGAACCGCGGTTGCCCGACCAGATCGGTTTCGATATCGGCTGCTACGGCGGCATTGGATCCAGCGTCGATCGCGGGCGACCCTGGCAGAGGCCCGTAGTCATTGCCGCTATCGAGCAGTGGCTCGGCCAGAACCACACCAGAGCCCAAGGTCGCCGAAGACGCCGGGGCGTCGATGACCGACCAGGACAGGTGGGTGATGCCGTTGCCGGCAGTCGCGACATCATTGCCGGCGAGCACGCTGTTCACGACATTGGGAAAGGCGTTGTAGGTGGTGAACAGCGAAGCAAATCCTCCGTTTTCTGCAATCGTGGTGTTGACCACACGCGGGCTCGCCGAATTCGCGTACAGCGCCGCCGTACCGCAATTGCACAACCGGGCATTTCCTGCCAGCAGCGAATTGACAAGTTCGAGCTCGCCTGATCCGGCGACATAGAGCGCGCTGCCGAACGCGGCGACGTTGTCCAGAAGCCGGCTGGAGACGATGCGACCACTGGTCGACGTTGTGTAAATGGCACCGCCGCCACCAGTATGAACAACCCAGGAAACGCCATCGGAAAGGGGCTCGGCTCGACCATTACCCTCGAACAGGCTCTCGGCGATCGCAATTGCAGCGTGATTGGCATACAGCGCGCCACCGAAACCCGACGCTGTGTTCTCGATGAACTCACCGCCGTCGATGCGTGAGTGAGCAGTCCCGATCAGGGCGATCGCTCCCCCGAAGTTCACAGCCTCGTTGTTCGCGAACGCGCTGCCTGCAATCGACACCGTTCCAAGTTCGGCATAGACGGCGCCGCCCTGCAAAGCCCGATTGTCGCGGAACTCGCTGTCAACGACGATGATCTCGCTGTCATGGGCACTGACCGCACCACCCAGTACGCCCCGGTTGCCCTCGACGATCAGATCCGACAAAGTCACCGTAGCGTCTGCAATACGGATCCCTCCACCCGGAAATCCGAACGACCCGGCCTCGCCCTTGCCGCCAGTCACGGTGAATCCGTCGAGCACAGCATCCGCCGCCTCGATGGTCACGACGAATCCAGGTAGACCCGCTCCGTCGATGACGGTGTCGCTGGGGCCTGAACTGGCAACGACCACGATCGACTTTCCGAGAAAGTCCACCGCTCCGGTCCAGACACCCGAAGCGACGATCACCTGATCGCCATGCTCGGCCAGGTCAATGGCGGCCTGAATGTCAGGCGCGTCGCCGGGAACATGGATATCCGCCGCAGCCGCGCTTGCTGCGTAAATCGCGAAACTCATCAGGCATGTGTGCGTTTTCGGATTCATCGACCCTCTCCCACCCCGAGAAGGAACCAGCGAACGCTGGACGAGCGCGGAGTATCCGTAGAGCAAGATCAAGCGAACGTGAAAGTAGGGGCACTGCTCGAATCGGCTCCTGCCACCGGACCACCACTGCGGTGCGGTTCTCGACCATTCGGATCGGGACGCGTGACCCCGCTTGGCCAGCCCAACGCCGAGGATCTGGCGCGCCTGCGCGACGAGGGTGTCGTCGACGTCACGCTGCGCTCGGAACTCGCACACAACATCTACTCACGTCTCTGACCACATGGTGGACTTGGTGCTGACCAGCTACGGAGTAGCGGAGAAGAGTCGATCCGCACTGCTTTTCGTCAGACGCCCGCACCGCGGCGGGAAGCGCGCAGCCTGACGGCCGCAAAGCGCAGCAAGCTGCGCCCTCCAAAAGCCACGCGATCCCGACGACTCGAATCGATCGCCGCAACACGTCGATCGTTGTAGCGTCGAGCTTGCTCGACGCCGGAGCTGCGGTCGAAGCGCGCGGCCTGACGGCCGCAAAGCGCAGCAAGCTGCGCACGCAAACCAAGTATTGCACCACTTGTCTGTATCATGCCGACCAGCCTCTCGCTGACCCAGCACGCTGCCTTCGACCCGTGCCGGCTTTGCCAGCGACACGATCGCAGCATCGATCGGACCGGCCACCGCTCCGGTGGCCTGATCCTGGGCGCGCAAGGCCTGCACTTCGGCAATGATCGCGGCACTCTCACCGCAATCAGGTAGCGCAGACGGACGTTGGGTCGAGCATGCAGACCGCGTCGAACAACGTCTTGATGCTCCTCGCCGCTACCGTGTCTCGCATGCACCGCAACCATCCGGACCGCGCATGATGGCGGCTGGAGAACAGCGAATGCCGAGTTCACGGGGGTAACTCGAAACCATTGCCAAACAACTGATCATCGAGCAGATAGATGTCATCGAAGAATGCCTGCACGACCGCGCTGACACCGGCGGGCTTGAGCACACCCAAGGACAGGCGGAGGCTTTGCACGCCGACATCAGTGGCCAAGGCGCCATCGGCGTGATGCCAGTTCAAGTCATTGAACTGGCCAATGAAGTGACTGGTCACTGGCGTTCCGAGGCAGTCACTACCGGCGTGGGCATCGACGATGAGATAACCGGCACTATTCGGGGCTTGTCCTGACGGTATGTAGTTCTGCATTCCATATAGATATCGCCGCCCGGATTCGACCGGCACGCACTGTCGCAGGGCCACCGGCACCCCGCCACCGCTGGGATCGGTGTCGTTGATGATCAGGGCGGAACCGGAGTCTCCCGACTCGCCGTAGTCGAGTTCGTTCCAGACGACAAGATTCCCGAACGGCTGACTCCATCCGGACAAGTCGCCTTCGAAGCCAGGATTCACCAGCAGGTTGCCAGCGACCGCCGGCATCGGCAGCAGGCCCAGCAACAGCGCGATACGTGCAGCGTGGCTCATGTCTCATACTCCTCAGCAGTGAGCGCCCTTGACCATCAACCGGAAAAAGCGCCAGCAATGCGCCACTCCCGGACAAGTATGGGCCGCTTCGACTTCGAAAGCGTTCGAGCAGCCACGTGCTGCCATCCGCTTCACAGCTGGAGTTCCCAGGAAAGCCAGGTCGGTTCAAGCGCGACAACACAGCCATCGTCGTTGCGCCGAGGCCTATGGTTGTAGCGGCGGGCTTGCTCGATAGCGGCGCCGCGGTCGGAGCGCGCGGCCTGGCGGCCGCAAAGCGCAGCAAGCTGCGCTCTACAAGAGCCTCGTAGGTCGCGGCGCCGAACGCGTGGCCGCCGTTGTAGTGTCGAGCTTGCTCGACGCAAGGGCCGCCGAAGTTGGCTGGGGTCGGCGCGCAGGCCGGATGGCGGCTTTCGTGTCCTCGCCGCGCAAGGATGGAAGTAGGCGGCAATTCAGCTTGATTGATAGGAATTCGCTGCGGAATGCGCTTGCCCCGAGGAATCCGATGGCAGCAGTTGGCGCCGCGGCTGCGCGCGCCGATGGCCATCGCAATCCGGACTTCGCCCTTGCTCAGGACTTCGACGATGAACCGCCGCCGCGCCGCCACCGACTCACCGATCAATCCATCCCATCGGTCGCATCCGCGCGCGCCGTGTGGCCGTGCCAAGACCGGGTTGGCATGGCTGACCCTGCTGGCCCTGGTTCTGCCCGGCATCATCAGCGCGCAGACGCTGTTCGGTGATCCACCGGAAACCCTGATCTTCGAAAGCCGGGCCCCCGGCCACCTCGGTGGTGGTCTGAGCGTCAGCAACAGCTCACTGCATGGCCACACCTTCCGCGTCACCGAGCGCACCCAGGTCACCCGCGTCGGCACCTACGCCCAGGCACATATGGCACAGACCGCCTTCATGGCCCTGTATCGGGTCGGCATGCCCGCCGCCAGCCCGGACGTGGTCGCGGACTCGCAGCTGATCGCGACCAGCCTGATCGACGTGCCAGCGACCGGAGTCAGCACCGCGGTCGAAGTCAGCACCGCGATGACAGCCACCCTGGACCCAGGTTGGTACGCGGTCATGGTCGGTACCGGCCGGCATGGGGCAACGGCACCGAACCATTCAGTGACCATCGTCGGGACTGGCACACCGGAGACGCCGCAGTCGCGCGGCCCGTATTCGGTCAACACCACGACCAATGCCATGGTCCTGCAGGGCACGACGGCCCGCTTCGTCGTGTACGGACACAGCCTGCCGCCGGCGATTCCGCCGGCCACCGACTACCTGTTCGAGACCGCCACCCCGGCGGCCTGGTGGTCCTCGTCGGGAATGACGTTGAGCAGCAGTCAGTTCGTGGCTGTCCGTTTTCCCATCGAGCACGCGACCCGGATCGACCGGCTCAGCGCGTGGCTCGGCTTCGGGGACGGCTCGATTTTCGCCGCGATCTATCCACTGAGCGGCCCGACCGGCAACCCGCCGGCACCGAACAGTGCAGCCTTCGACACCGCCAGGATCCACACGAGCCTGATCCCTGTCGGCACCTGGGACGAGTACAGCGTCGACCTGGACGGTCTGGAGCTTGCACCAGGCCACTATGCCGTGGTGTTTGGCGGCCAGCGCTTCGGCGCTACTGGCACGGCCGGTCTGGTTGGCGCTGAGGATCAGATCGTCACGCCCGGCTCGCTCATCTCAGCCGGCGGCACCTGGTTCGCGAACAACAACTACGCGGTGCGCCTGACCGGCGTCGTGCCGGAGTGGACCGTAAGCCCGCAGCAACTGGAGTTCGGCGCGGTGCCGCAGTCGGGTATCGGCACCCGCAGTGTCACCGTTTCCAACCTGCGCGAAACCGAGGCGCTGGAACTGGCCGAGATCGATGTCGATGGCAGCCCATTCGTCCTCGACGACGATGCCGAGGATTGCCTGGTCATTGCCGCTGCCAGCCAGTGCACCTTCCATGTCCACTACCTGGCCGACAACCTGGGCACCGATGACGGCACACTGGACATCCTCGCACTGGCCGTGCCGGACCACACAACACTGCAGATGAGCGCGCAGACCGTGCCATCGGCCGTGGTCAGTGCGAGCGCGCTCGGCAACGGCACGATCGATCCGGACGACGACCAACTGGTGGCGATCGGCGACAGCCTCGTCTTCACCCTGACCCCCGCGCTGGGCCATCACCTGGATCAGGTCACCGGTACCTGCGGCGGCAGCCTCGATGGCCTGACGTTCACCACCAATGCGGTAAGCGAGGACTGCACGGTCATCGCACAGTTCGCCATCGACACGTTTTCCGTTTCTGCTGACGTACTGGGGAACGGCAGCATCGACCCCACTGAAACCCAGATCGTTGAATGGGGCGCCACGGCCAGCTACACCCTGACCCCGAATCCCGGTCACCACTTGGATTCGGTGGTCGGCAGTTGCGGCGGTGACGTCGTCGATCTTGTCTACACCACGGCGCCAATCACGGCCAACTGTGCCTTCACCATCCAGTTCGCGATCAACACCTACACCGTCAACGCCAGCTCCGCCGGCAATGGCAGCATCACGCCGGACGGCGCGCAGACCATTGAGTGGGGCAGCAGCCCGAGCTTCACGCTGAACCCGAATACGGGCTACGAGATCGACCAGGTGGTCAGCGACTGCGGGGGCGAGCTTGTCGGCTCGGTCTACCAGACCGCTCCAATCATCGCCGACTGCTCGGTCCAGGCGCAGTTCGCGCTGGCACCGGCGACGACACTGAGCCTGGTGTCCGGCACCGCCCAGAGCACTGAAGTCGGCACGACCTTCCCGGCGCCGCTCGTGGTCCTGGTCAGCAACGACGCCGGCCTGCCCGTGCCCGGCATCAGCGTGCAGTTCCAGGCACCGGTCGATGGCGCCAGCGCCACGGTGCCGGCCAGCGCCAGCAGCGACAGCAACGGCGAAGTGTCGGTGAACGCCAGCGCCAACACGATTGCCGGCAGTTTCAGCATCATCGCCAGCGCTGATGGCCTGGATGGTACCCTCTCGTTCCAGCTCGACAACCTGGCCGGACCGGCCGAACAGTTGATCGTGCTGGCCGGATCCGGGCAATCGACCCAGGTCGGCGCCGTCTTTGCCGATGCACTGCACGTTCGTGTCCTCGACGTGCATGGCAACCCGGTGCCATTGGCCCAGGTTGCGTTCAGCGCGCCGATCAGCGGCGCCGGCGCGACTCTGGCTCCGGCCACTGTCGACAGCAACGAGCACGGCGAGGCGCAGACCATCGCCACGGCCAATACCGTGCCTGGTGTCTACCAGGTCAGCGCCACGGTCGTCGAC
>CAZFUH010000225.1:0-7098 GCA_964522235.1 uncultured Rhodanobacteraceae bacterium | reverse complement strand
CACGACGCTGACAGCGCAATTCAACTATGGACCCTGGCCACCGATGAGGAAGCGGTCATCGCCGCCGCCACCGCCGATTTCGTCTGCTGATCACCCCAGACGTCATCGTTTTTCGTCCACGACGGGGCCAGCGTCTGTCGCCGGAGCTGTCAGGAAACGTTCGGTTTTGACGTCTATGCTGGGACACCGCGCTGCGCGCGGACCGCATTTGCTGAACAGCCCTAAGGAGTACGTCATGATCCGATCCGCTCTCGTTCTTGCCCTCGTCTGTGCCCTGCCGGCTGCCACCGCGCTGGCCGATGCCCGCGTCGACTTCCGCGCGACCGAGGGTGGCGGCGCCTCGATCCAGTCGCTGTTCATCGGTCACGGCAAGCTGCGCTCGGATGCCGATGCCAGCACCAGCGTGATCATGGACCCGGGCAATGGCTCGATGACCATTCTGCAGCACGACCAGCGCAAGTACATCCGCATGGGCCGGGCCGAGATCGAAAAGATGAGCGGCGCCCTGGGCGAAGCGATGGCGCAGATGGAACAGGCCCTGGCCGACCTGCCGCCGGACATGCGTGCGCAGATGCAGGGCATGGTCGGTGGTGCGCTGGGCGGCGCCGGCGGCCAGCCGATGGTCCAGGTCGTGCAGACCGGACAGCGCGACAACGTCGCTGGTTATGCCTGCACGATCTATCAGACCCAGATGCAGGGGCGCACCGTCGGCGAGTCGTGCATGGGCACGACATCAGTACTCGACGCACTGTCGGCGGCCGATCGCCGGACCCTGGACAGCGCCCTGGCGATGACCCAGGAACTGGCCGAGGGCATGGCCCAAGGGCCACTGGCGAACATGGTCGATCTGGGTCCGTTCAAGGCCGGCCTGTTCCCGTTGCGAGTCACCGATATCGAGAACGGCCGGCGCGCAACCTCGGAGTTTGCCGGCATCGACGACAGCAGCCTGTCGGCCGACCTGTTCACGGTGCCGGCGGGCTATCGCGAAGAAAAGATCGAAATGCCGAACTTCCGCCGTTGATTCCCGCCGCCAGGACGCCAGGCGTCCTGGCAGCGAAGCTCGCCGGGTCGGGCGGTCTGCGCGTCGGTCTGAGACGGCACCAGATCAGTAGCTGAGCAGCACGTGCAGCGGTCGGTCCTCACGCCAGCGTTGGCGCCCGTTCAACGCGGCGATTTCCAGCAGCAGTCCGGCGCCGGCCAGTTCACCGCCGAGGCGTTCGATCACCGTCGCCGCAGCCGCCAAGGTGCCGCCAGTCGCGAGTACATCGTCGACCAGCAGCACACGCGCACCCGGCGCAACCGCATCGGCATGGGCTTCGATGCGGTCGCGGCCATACTCCAGCTCGTAGTCGACACCGATGGTTTGCGCCGGCAGTTTGCCGGGCTTGCGCAGCGGTACGAAGCCGATGTTCAGCTCGCGCGCCAGCGCGGCGGCGAGGATGAAGCCGCGCGACTCGACCCCGGCCACGGCATCCAGGCGGGCATGCCGCCACGGTTGCGCCATCGCGTGAATCGTCCAGGCCAGGCCGGCGGCATCGGCCAGCAACGGCGTGATGTCCTTGAACACCACCCCTGGCTTCGGGAAGTCGGCGACGTCTCGGATCAGTTGGCTGTACTCGCTCATTGCCGCTCCTTTGTTTCGAAATAGAGTAACTGACGTTTCTGCCGCGCTACACTAGGGCGGCGCATCGACGGCTGCGGCCGCCGGGTTGCGAGAACCACGGGCCAGACGCACGGTGCCAATGAAAATGCCCGTCAGAGCCAGACCAACCCCGAGCCACTCCAGACTCGTGGTCGCGCGCCGGAACAACAACACGTCCAGGACGAAGGCCAGTGCCGGTTGCAGCAACAGCAACAGGCCGACCAGCGAGGCCGGCAGGCGCGGCATGGCCCGAGCGATCAGCACCCAGCCCAGGCACTGCCCGACGATGCCGAGCGTGATCAGGGCGGCCAGCGAGCCGCGATCGGGGATCGCGAACGACACTTGCTCGACAATCGCGGTGCCCGCCAGCACGCCGGCGCACAGCAGCGAACACATCGCCAGCAGTTGCGCCGAGGGCAGGCGCGAGTGCCGTTGCTGGGCATGGCGAAAACTCAGCATGTACAGGGCATAGGCCAGGCCGGTGAGGACGCCGAGCGCGACCCCGACGCGATAGCCGTGGTCGAATGCCGACCAGTCGACGCCGACCAGCAACCAGGTTCCGCTGAACGCCAGCAACAGACCGGAGAGAAAACGCGGGCCGAGGCGTTCCCGGTACAACACGGCGCCGGCCAAGGCCATGAAGAAGACCTGGAAATTCGCCAGCAAGGTGGCCAGGCCGGGGCCGACGCTGAAGATGCTTCGATGCCAGAGGAACAGATCGGCGGCGAATGCCAGCGCCGGCAAGGCCATCCAGACCCAGTCACGCAACCGGGTGCGCTGCCATTGCCGCAACACCAGCAGGACCAGGACCAGGGCGATGCCGCCGAAAGCCATGCGCCAGAATCCGGAGATCGTCGCCGGCACATCGGCATAGCGCACGAGAATGCCCGTGGTGCTGATCAGCGCCGCGCCGCCGGCGAGCATCACGACGGCGGCGCGGTCGCTGGCGCCGCGGTCCTGCTTCGGGTTCATCCGCTCTCTGTTCTCCTCAGCCTGCGCAGCAGTCGTCGACCGCACCGCTACCAGCGCTCCCGATGCCGTTGTGACGGAGCGCACGCGAATGCGGATCCGGTCCGGAAAAGTTGTCGCGATAGTGGCGCCGCGGGCGCTGAACGCGCATGATGACGCAACCGGCCTTGTCGCGCCGCCGCCCGCTTTTTCGGGCGCGGCCGTGACCTCCCCTTGGTCGGAAACAGGAGGGATCACCATGGGCAAGCGTCTGACTGCAATCCTTATCGCGGCGATTCTGCTGCCGTTCGCAGTTCCGACTTCGGCTGCCGACGATCCGCCGCCGCGACCGCGCGATCCAGCCAAGGCGCTGCCCAGCCGCGGAACCGGCGAGGCCGTGCTCGGCGGCCGCGACGCGTTCGACCGCGATTCGCCGCAGTTCCAGATCGGTCGCCGCCAGCGCAGCGAGGTCGAACTTGCCGCCGAACAAGGTGTGCAATTGGCGGCCAACGACCAGAATCTCAGCCACGATTGCGAAATCGGCGAGCGCGTCGAGCTGGTCGGCAGCAACAACATCGTCAATATCCGAGGTCAGTGCATCGGCCTGCATGTCAGCGGCGACAACAATACGATCGAGATCGAGGTGGTCGACGAGATCCGCATTCGAGGAGATCGCAACGACATCCGCTGGCGCCGCGGTTTCACGGTGGAGCGGCCGAACATGCTTGAGACCGGCGGTCGCAATCGAGTCACTCGGGCGGGCGAAACAGACGACGGTTGAGGCTCGCTGCACCGTTGCGCCGCGGTGCTTGGTTGTGCCTCAGCCCAGGCCGCAGCGATGCGGTTGCAGCGACGATGTGCGGGTCTATTCCGGCAGCCAGATGCGGAAGCGGGCACCGCCGTCATCGGCGTTGCCGGCGTCGAGGCGGCCTCCGTGTTCGGCGACGATGCGCTGGACGATGACCAGGCCGAGTCCGGATCCGCGCGGCTTGCTGCTGCGATAGGGCTCGATCGCGGCCAGATCGAACCCGGCTGGCAGCCCCGGTCCGTGGTCGCGGATCTCGATCCATGCCATCGCGCCGCCGTCGTCGCCGACAGGACTCCGACCGGTACTGGCGTGCAGCCGCAGCGGCCCGTCCTCGGGCATCGCTTCGATCGCGTTCTTGATCAGGTTGTGCAGAACCTGGCGCAGGCGGTCCGGATCGGCCCGGACCAGCACTTCGTCGTCGGCCAGCTGGCGCTGGATCTGCAGGCGCGGGTCCTGGGCGTACAGCTCCAGGACATCGGCGACCAGGGCGTTCAGGCCGATGCGCAGTCGACGCACCGGCATCGGCTTTGCGTAGTCGGCAAAGGCGTTGACCAGGCTTTTCAGTGATTCGACCTGGGTGACGATGGTGCCGGTTGCGCGCTCCAGCACCTCGGCATCGTCCGGCGGCAGTCGGCCCAGATAGCGTCGCCGCAGGCGTTCGGCCGCCAACTGGATCGGTGTCAGGGGATTGCGGATCTCGTGCGCCAACCGGCGCGCGACCTCGGTCCAGGCGGCATCGCGCTGTGCCCGATTCAGCGCTGTGGCGTCGTCGAATACGACCAGATGACCATGGCCGCCATCGGGTTCGCGCAAGGGGCTGCCGCGCAGCAACAGAATCTGCACGCCGCTCTCGCGCTCGATCTGCACCTCTTCGTGCCAGGCATCGCCACGGCTGCGCAGATGCTCGCCGATTCGCAGGGCAAACGTGTTCAGGGCCGGCTCTGTCGACGCCAGCGCTTCCAGATCCAGGCCGAGTACCGTCGCGGCCGACACGCTCAGCAGCTGCTCACCGGCTGGATTGAGCAGCCGAATGCGGCCATCGGTATCAAAACCGATCACCGCGCTGGAAATGCGCGCGAGTACGGTGTCGAGATAGGCGCGTTGCGATTCGACCAGGGTCTGTTGCGCGCGTACCCGGTCTCGCGCCTGGTCCAGTGCCGCACTCATTCGATTGAACGCCAGGCTGAGATCGCCGAGCTCATCATCGCGCTCCGGCCGCGGCAGTTGATGACGAAATTCACCGCGGCCGATCGCCGTCGTCGCATGCGCCAGCTGCGCGATCGGCGTAACCAGGCGCCGGGAAGCACGCAGCGCCAGCAGCAGGGCAGCAAGCAGCACCAGCAACAGGATCAGGCCGAGGATCAGGGCCATGCTGAGTTTCAGCGATTCGCGCAGAAAGTCCAACCGCCGGTATTCGGCAACTGCAGCCTCGATCCGGCGAGCCAGAGGTGTGTAGCGCAGTGGCAGCGGAAGTACTGCCTGCACGATTGCGCCACCACCGGCACGCAGGCCCTCGTCGATGCGTGCGAGTGCGCGCAGCACGACGAAGTCGCGGTGGCTTTCGACGACGGCGAAGCTGGGCTGGGCGGACAGGCGCAGGCGCAGGTGCTCAGGCGGGGTTTCCGGTTGCAGCCAATCCGGATCGGCGCTGCTGCTGGCCAGGGCGCCGCCGCCGACTGCGAACACCGACAACTGCAAGGCACCGAGGCGATCGATCGCCTCGTCGATCACGTCCGGCCAGGCGCTTCGCGGTTCCAGCGCCAGTTCGGCAGCCAGTCCCATGGCCGCCCGTTCGGCCTCATCCCGGCGCTCCTCCAGGTACAGTTGCCCGACCTCGAGGGCGTCGTCCAGGGCGGCGCCGACCGGAGCCGAGAAGCGGCTGTCGACGGCGCCGAAGAGAAAATTCAGGCCGAATGCGAACACCAGCAGCGCCGGCGGCAGACTGAGCGCGACAAACAAGGCGAACAGGCGGCCGCTAAGCCGGGCACCGGGCTGGCGCGCGCGCAGCGCGCGCAGCAGCCGCAGCAACTGGGCGACGATGACGCCGGCCAGAATCAAGGCCAGTCCGGCAGCCAGGCTGAGCAGGATTGGATAGTAGGCCCCGAGCCGGGCGCGGCCGACCGTGGCATCGTTGGCCAGGAACAGGCCGGCGGCGCTGAGCGCGGTCAGGACCAGGATCAGCAGCACGGCACCGGCCCAGCGTGTCAGCGCAGCGCGTAGGGCACTAGCCGGCATTTCTCACACCCCACCTGCTGCGGCCGCCGATCTTCGCGCCGTGGCGCGGCGTGCTCGCTCCATCCGGCATGACGATGCGTTCTTGCGTCATTGCCCGGGCTCGGTACGATGGACATTGGCCAGCGTCGCGAGGCCGCTGTCCAGATGCCAGTCCGTGTCGAACAGCGCCGGCAGGACCAGGGGCGCCGGCAGACGGGTGGTGTCCAGGCGCACCCGCGCCGAAAGCGCGGCCGGACCCGGTGGCAGCGGCCAGCGCTCCAGCGCCGCCAGTGCCGCTGCCCGACTCGGGTAGCCGCGGCTGTAACCGCTGCCCGGCTCATGCATCTGATACTGCCGGCTCAGCGGCGAGTAGCGCAGCTCGCGCCAGTGGCTCTCGCGGCCGCCGTCCAGGCGATACAGGTCCAGGCGCCAGCTCAGCACGACGCCGCGCTGCAAGCCTTCGCGCAGCCTGCGCGGCAGCGCAATGCGCAATTGCAGAGTTTCCGCCTGTTCGGCGTTCGGCAGTACGTCCTGGATCTGCAGCCGGTCGTTGCCGGCGGTGCAGCCGGCCAGACAGGCCGTGGTGACAATGGCCAGGCACCCGCGCCGCAGCCGACGCCCGGCCACGGCGAGCGCCCCATGGTCAGTGCTTGACCAGCAACGCATATGCGAAACCGTCCATCCCGGCGCTGCCAGGCAGGATCTGAACGCCGAGATCGGGTTGCGTGCCGACCAGCGGCAGGCCATCGGCGATCAGCACCGGCTCGCTACGGGCATCTTGCGTTTCGGACAGGAACTTCATCAGCACCGTCTCGCTCTCGGCGCGCAGCAGCGAGCATACGGCATAGAGCAGCCGTCCGCCTGGCGCCAGCAGCGGCCACAAGGCGCGCAGCATCTGCGCCTGCTGTGCCGCCAGCGCGGGAATGTCCCGCGGCCGCCGATGCAGGCGCACGTCCGGTTGCCGGCGCACGATGCCGGTCGCTGAACACGGCGCATCGAGCAGGATGCGTTGAAACGGCCGGCCATCCCACCAGGTGTCCGGCCGCGCGGCATCGCCGCAGCGCAGCTGCGGCGGTGGGCCATCGCTGCCAAGACCGAGCCGGCCCAGCGTTTCGCCGACCTTGCGCAGCCGCTCCGGGTCACGATCCAGTGCCAGCAGCGCCAGGCCGGGCGTGCGTTCCAGCAGGTGCGCGCTCTTGCCGCCGGGCGCGGCGCAGGCATCGAGTACGCGCTCGCCCGGTTCCGCCGCGAGCAGGTGCGCCGCGAATTGCGCCGCCGCGTCCTGGATGCTGACCAGGCCATCGGAGAAACCGGGCAGGCGGGCGACCGGTACCGGAGTCGACAGGCACAGGGCTTCATGCAGTTGCCCATGTGGCTGCGCGTCGAGTCCGGCTTCGCTCAGGCGCGCCCGGTACCGGTCAGGGCTGATGTGCCGGGTATTGACCCGAAGCCACAACGGCGCCTGGGCGTTGCCGGCGGCGACGAT
>CAZFUH010000224.1:6157-7179 GCA_964522235.1 uncultured Rhodanobacteraceae bacterium | reverse complement strand
GCCGGCGCACCGGTGCAGATCGCGATCGACCGGCTCGAACCGGGTCAGCGGGTGACCGCCAGCTGGCGCGGCATGCCAGTTTGGGTGATCCGGCGCACAGCGCAGATGCTCGAGGCGCTGCCGACCCTGGAAGCCGAGCTGCGCGATCCGCAGTCACGCAACACTGACCAGCAGCCGGGCTATGCCGCGAACGAATATCGGGCAATCCGGCCCGAGTACGGTGTTTATGTCGGCATCTGCACCCATCTGGGTTGCTCGCCGAGTTTCATTCCAGAGCTTGTGCCGCAGCCGTTCGACGCAAATTGGAAGGGCGGATTCTTCTGTCCATGCCACAAGTCGCGTTTCGACCTTGCAGGTCGGGTCTACTCCGGCATGCCGGCACCGACCAACCTGCCGGTGCCGCCGCACCGGTTCCTGTCCGACACCCTGATCGAGATCGGTGTCGATCCCGATCTCGAAGGAGCCGCGTGATGGCCGCAAACCTGGACACGCCACCGCGCAAGGGTCTGGTCGGCTGGATTGAAGAGCGTCTGCCGATCTTCAGTTTCACCAAGGCGCACACCAGCGAGTACTACGCGCCCAGGAATTTCAACTTCTGGTACTACTTCGGTTCGCTGGCCCTGCTGGTCCTGGTCAACCAGCTCGTCACCGGCATCTGGCTGACGATGAACTACAAGCCCAGCGCTGCCGAGGCGTTCAGCAGCGTCGAGTTCATCATGCGTGATGTCGACTGGGGCTGGCTGATCCGTTACATGCATTCGACCGGCGCCTCGCTGTTCTTCGTCGTCGTCTACCTGCACATGTTCCGGGCCATGCTCTACGGCTCGTACAAGAAACCGCGCGAGCTGCTGTGGGTGATCGGCATGTTCATCTACCTGGCGTTGATGGCCGAGGCGTTCATGGGCTATGTCCTGCCCTGGGGCCAGATGTCCGGCTGGGGCGCGCAGGTGATCATCTCGCTGTTCGGCGCCATTCCGGGGATCGGTGACGCGCTGGTCGAGTTCATCCGCGGTGACTACCTG
>CAZFUH010000224.1:0-6147 GCA_964522235.1 uncultured Rhodanobacteraceae bacterium | reverse complement strand
TTCAGGACGCACTGAGCTCGGCCACCGTCGAGATCGAAGTCCTCGACGCCCAGTCGCAGCGGCATCTTCCCTCACGAATTACGGTGCTGGACGAGGACGGCGCCCTGCACACGGTCGGCTCAAACAACCCGGAAGGTGTCGAGATCAAGAAGGGGCCGAAGGGCAATCGCTGGTCCGCCGACGCGCCTGCCGATGGCATCCCGTTCCACCCGTACTACTCGGTCAAGGACCTGGTCGGCGTCGGCTTTTTTCTGATCATCGCCGCGTTCATCATCTTCTTCGAACCAACGTTCGGCGGCATGTTCCTGGAGAAGGACAACTTCATTCCGTATGATCCGCTGGTCACGCCCGAGCACATCGTCCCGGTGTGGTACTTCACGCCGTACTACGCGATGTTGCGGGTGGTCCCGGACAAGCTGCTCGGCGTCATCGTGATGTTCGCAGCCATCGCGGTACTGTTCTTCCTGCCGTGGCTGGACCGCACCGCCACGAAGTCGTGGCGTTACCGTGGCGCCCTGTACAAGATCGCCCTCGGGGTCTTCGCGCTCAGCTTCGTCTGGCTCGGAAAGATCGGCGGCGGACCGGGAACCGACGTGGTCGAAACCTATGTCGGCCGTGTTCTGACGGTGCTTTATTTCGCCTACTTCATCTTCTTGTGGGTCTACACCTATTTTGGTTTCGAAAAGACCAAGCCGGTGCCGGAAAGGTTGCCAGCGCATGACTAAGTCCCTGATTTCCATGCAACGCATTGCCCTGTTTGTCGTCGCTCTGCTGGCGACGCTGTCGGTGCACGCCGCCGGCGGCGACGAGAAACTGGAGCACGCCAACACCCAGGTCAGCAACAAGGCCATGCTGCAGCGCGGTGCCGCGATGTACATGGACTATTGCGCCGGCTGCCATTCGTTGAAGTATGTCCGTTACTCGCGTCTGGCCCGGGATCTGGGCTTGAGCGAGGAGCAGGTGATGGCGAACCTGGTTCTGGGCGACGCCAAGTTCGGCGATACGGTGCAGAACGCGATGACCACGGACGACGGTACGGCGTTCTTCGGCAAGGCACCGCCGGACCTGAGTCTGATCGCCCGTTCCCGAGGTGTCGACTGGGTCTATACCTATATGAAATCGTTCTATCGCGACCCGAGCGCTGTGGTCGGCTGGAATAACACTCTGTTAACCAATGCCAGCATGCCGCACGTGCTTTGGGAGCTGCAGGGCGTTCAGGAGGCCCGTTTCGCCGACGCCGATGCCGGCGCCGGGGCCGACCCGGTGGTCGAGCAGCTGGAGCTGGTCCAGGCCGGCCTGCTGAGCCCTGGCCAATACGACGCGGCGCTACGGGATCTGGCCAGTTTCCTTGAATATGCCGGTGAGCCGGCGGTGTTGCAGCGCAAGGCGATCGGCGTCTGGGTGCTGCTGTTTCTGTCCCTGTTCACCCTGCTGGCCTGGTTCTTGAAGCAGGAATACTGGAAGGACGTCCATTGACACGGCGGGTGGGGGCTTCCCCGAATGGCCCGCGGCAGCCTAAGCTGGCCGCCGGCGGGTCTGCCGGTGGGCGTTCAGCCACTGGCGCAACCGGACCCGGCGGATCGTTCGAACTTGGAGGTTCGGTGATGGCGACTAGTGCCCGTTCGCGCAATACATTGACGTTGTACTCCGGCAAGCTGTGCCTGCGCTCACATCAGGTGCGCCTGGTCTTGGCCGCGAAGGGGGTCACCTACGACCTGATCCTGGTCGATCCGAACAAGCCCCCGGACGATCTGATCGACCTGAATCCGTATCAATCCGTACCGACCCTGGTCGATCGTGATCTGGTACTGCACGACATCGATGTCGTCTGCGACTATATCGACGAGCGCTATCCGCATCCGCCGCTGATGCCGGTCGACCCGATTTCACGCGCGCGCCTGCGCATGGCCGAGCGACGGGTCGAATGGGAATGGTTGCCGCTGATCGAAGAGATCAGCAACGGAACAAAGGCCCAGGCCGACAAGGCACGGCGAAATCTGCGTGACCTGATGACCGCCAGCGCGCCGGTCTTCAAGGCCGCGAAGTTCTTTCTCAATACCGAGATGAGTATCGCCGACTGTCTGTTGGCGCCGCTGGTCTGGCGGCTGCCCGCCCTGGGTGTGCAATTGCCGCGCGAAGGCCAGGCGATCCTGGACTACGGCGAACGGATCTTCCGCAATCCGGGTTTCGCACGCAGCCTGACGCCTGACGAGCGCCAGATGCGCGAGCTGCCGGCTGGCTGAGCCGGAATCGACATGGCCGAGATGACCTCAAACCGGCCGTACCTGGTGCGGGCGCTGTATGACTGGATTTGCGATAACGGCTTGACGCCCTACGTACTGGTGGACGCCGCGGCCGCCGGAGTGCGGGTGCCGCCGCAGGCGGTCAAGGACGGCCGTGTGGTGCTGAACATTGCGCCGCGAGCGGTGAGCAAACTCGAGCTGGCCGACGATGTGATCAGCTTCCAGGCGCGATTCTCCGGTGTTCCGATGCTGGTGCTGGCGCCGATGCCGGCGATCCTGGCGATCTACGCGATGGAGAACGGTCAGGGCATGTTGTTCCCGCCTGAAGCGGAGCCGCAAGCGGCCGACGACGGTGGCGATGGCATCGCCGAGGCGGCGACGGTAGCCGAGGCCGATGCTACCCCCGGTGACCTACCGCCGGGATCGGAGAGCGGTCCGCTGCCCGGCAAGCCCGGCGGCAAGGTCAACCATCTGCGCATCATCAAATAGCAGCGGGGCCGCTGATCGCGCCGCTTCGGGTCGCGCGGCTTCGTTTCCTTGAATTTCCACCGCCAATCCTCGACTGTGTCCATGTCCGTTCGTACCCGCTTCGCTCCCAGCCCGACCGGCTATCTGCACATCGGCGGCGCACGCACCGCCTTGTACTGCTACCTGGAGGCACGTCGGCGAGGCGGCACCTTCATCCTGCGGGTCGAAGACACCGACCGTGAGCGTTCGACGCCGGAAGCGGTGCAGGCGATCGTGGACGGCATGGACTGGTTGCAACTGGAACACGATGAAGGACCGTACTACCAGACGCAGCGCATGGAGCGCTATCGCGAAGTCGTGCAGTCACTGGTCGATGCCGGCAAGGCCTACTACGCCTACGAGACCCGCGAGCAGCTCGATGCCATGCGCGCAGATCAGATGGAGCGGGGCCTGAAGCCGCGCTACAACGGCTACTATCGTGATCGCGCCGAGCCGGTACGGGATGACCCGAATCGCGTCATCCGATTCAAGAACCCGTTGTCCGGCTCGGTCGTGTTCGACGACCGTGTCAAAGGTCGCATCGAATGGAGCAATGACGAACTGGACGATCTGATCCTGTGGCGTTCGGATGGTCACCCGACCTACAACTTCGCCGTGGTCGTCGACGATATCGACATGGGCATCACCGAGGTGATCCGTGGCGACGATCATGTCAACAACACGCCGCGGCAGATCAATCTCTATCACGCCCTGGAAGCGGCCTTGCCGGCTTTTTCCCATCTGCCGATGATTCTCGGCCCGGATGGGCAGAAGTTGTCGAAGCGGCACGGTGCGGTCAGCGTACTGGCCTACCGCGACCAGGGTTTTCTGCCCGAGGCATTGCTGAACTATCTGGTGCGGCTGGGCTGGTCGTACGGCGACCAGGAGATCTTCAGCCGCGACGAGATGATCGAGAAGTTTTCGGTCGCCGACGTCAACGTCGCCGCCGCCCGCTTTGATCCGGACAAGCTCGGCTGGCTGAACCAGCAATACCTGATGCGTGCCGAACCAGCCGCACTGGCGCCGCTGCTGGCCGGGCATCTGCGCGCGATCGGCATCGACCCGGCGTCCGGGCCGGACCCGGTCGAGGTTGTTCCGGCAATGCGCGAGCGGGCACAGACGCTGCTGGAAATGGCGCAGAAGTCTCGGCATTGGTACGCGCCGTTGGACGGATACGATCAAGCCTCGAAGAGCAAGCACCTTGGCGAAGCGGCCCGAACGCCCCTGCTGCGGGTGCGCGAGAAGCTCGCCGTGCTGGCCGACTGGTGCGTCGAAGACGTAAACCGCAGCCTGCATGACAGCGCCGCCGAACTCGGCCTGGGCATGGGCAAGATTGCCCAGCCGCTGCGGGTGGCAATCACCGGCAGCGCCGCGTCACCGTCGATCGACGTCACTGTCTATCTGGCTGGACGTGAACGGGCGTTGCAGCGAATCGACGCCGCGCTGGATCAGCTGGGGTAAGATCGGTGTCCATGTCGGATACTGCGAACGGACAACCGCTGAACGCGCAACTGGCGCAGATCGAACAGGTTTGCGCGCGACGCGGCCTGCGCTTGACTGCGCTGCGGCGCCGGATCATGGAACTGATCGTCGAGCAGGCCAAGCCGGTCAAGGCCTATGATCTGCTCGACCTGATTCGCCAGGAACGCGGCGGCGCAGCGCCGCCGACTGTCTACCGGGCGCTGGACTTCCTGCTTGAGCACGGCTTCATTCACAAGCTGGAGTCGATCAACGCGTTCATCAGTTGCGAGCACCTGCACGACGAACCTGGGTCGCCACTGCATCAGCCGCCGTTTCTGATCTGCGATCGCTGCTCCAGGACCGTCGAGCTGAACGATACCCGCGCTGCCGAGGTGCTGGCCCGGGAAGCGCGCAGGCTGGGTTTTACGCCGCAGGCACAGACCCTGGAAATTCATGGCCTTTGCGCGCGTTGCGGCGAGCAATGACGGCATCGCGTTGCACCTGGATCGCATGGCCGGCCCTGGTCTGGGCGGCCGCCCTGTTCGCCTCGGACAGCATCGTCAATGCCGATCGGTCAGCCGAGACGGTACTGGAACCCGAGTCGGAGTCGGACGCCGGCTCCGGTTCCCAGCCGCAGTCTGTGCCGGAGCAGGAGCCGGCGTCCGAGTCCGAACCGTCGCCAGCGGTCAGTTCCAGGCCAGCACGGTACTGGGATCCCGAAAATGGAATCGATCCACGGCTGCTCGGACCGCCGCTACCGGACCCCGACACCAACGAGTATGGGGTGGCCCCGATCGAATTGCTCGATGGCCGGGTCGCGCCGGGCAGCCGTGAGCGCCTGCGCTGGACCACAGGACAGTCGTTCTCCGGCAGCGTCATGGAGACCCCCGTCGTCGTCGTCCACGGTCTGCGCCGAGGTCCGCGCCTGTGTCTTACCGCCGGCGTTCATGGCGACGAACTCAACGGCGTTGAGGTAGTGCGCCGGTTGGCGTACAAGATCGAGCCGGAGCAGTTGTCCGGCACGGTGATCGCCGTGCCCATCGTCAATCTGCTCGGCTTTTCCCGCGGCTCGCGCTACCTGCCCGATCGGCGAGATCTGAACCGCTTCTTTCCGGGCAGCGCCAGCGGCAGCTCGGCGTCGCGCATTGCCTACGGGTTTTTTTCCCAGATCGTCGTTCACTGCGACGCCCTGGTCGATTTCCATACTGGCTCCTTCGATCGAGCCAACCTGCCGCAGGTGCGAGCCGATCTGACGATCCCGTCCGTCCTGGAGTTCACCCGGGGCTTCGGTGCCACCGCAGTGCTGCATTCGCCGGGTGCACAGGGGATGCTGCGCATCGCCGCCAGCCGCCAAGGCATTCCCGCCGTTACGTTCGAGATCGGCGGGCCGTTGCAGCTTGAACCAGAGGAAATCGAGCATGGCGTGCAGGCCATCGAGACGCTGATGTACCGGATGGGCATGAGCGAACAACGCCGGCGCTGGAACGAGCCGCAGGCGGTGTTCTATGAGTCGCGCTGGATCCGTGCCAACCAGGGCGGCATGCTGTTTTCCGAGGTCAAGCTGGGCGACCGTGTGCGAGCCAAGCAAGTGCTCGGGCGGGTCATCGACCCGGTCAGCAACCATTCCAGCCAGATCATGGCGCCGGAGGATGGTCGCATCATCGGCATGGCGGTGAACCAACTGGTGCTGCCCGGCTTCGCCGCCTACAACCTCGGGATCGCTGCCAGTGAAGAGCAGATCGTCACCGAGGCGACATCGAGCCTCGATCCCGATGATGAGCGCTATCTGGAAAGCGAGCAGCTCAGCGAGGAAGGCGGGCGACCGGAAGATCAGGATCGGGGCCGAGGCGACGAATTGCCGCCGGATCCTCTGGACGAATACTAGCCCGCTTCACAATATGCTCACCACGCCGGGCCTATCTTCACGAACGTGAAG
>CAZFUH010000223.1:0-7225 GCA_964522235.1 uncultured Rhodanobacteraceae bacterium | reverse complement strand
TCGATGCCACCGCCACTGGCGCTGCCACCACCGGCATCGATGGTCCAGCGCGACAACGAAATCGCCGCCTCGCCGAAGAACACATCGTCATAGCGGACCAGGCCGCCGATACCGCTGCCGATCGGCTTGCGAATCGCCAGTCCGAGTTGCACCGACTGGATGTGCGCACCAGCCAGGTCGAGGCTGGCCGCTGCCGACTGCCAGGCCTCGTCGCCGTCGTTCACCGTCAGGGCGTCGATGACCGACGCCTCGCCATCGCAACTGGCATTGTCGAACTGTACGGTCAGCAGCCAGGCCTCGACACCGGGCTCGCCTTCGGCGAACACCCGCGCCGATGCGCCATACGGGATCGGCTCACCAGCTGCGACCTGCAGGCACTGAAACAGCACCCTCGCCGCCGCGTTGGTGCCGGGATTGCCGTCGCCGATCTGCACCGAGCCGGAAATCGGGTTGCCCTGGGCATCGTCAGCCAGCCACTGCGCCTGAAAGCCTGACGAAGTGCCGATGGTCCAGCCATCCAGTCCGCCATCGAAGCCGCCGTTGAGCAGTTGCGCCGACAACGGCGCCGCCGCGAGGGCGCCGATGGCCAACGTCGCCACGGCCGTCGCAGCACGTGGTGATTTCGCCATCACGCACCTCCAGCCGGCTTCTCGGCATCGTCGCGGCCGGCCCGCTTCGAAGCCGGCTGGCCATAGCCTTGCGGATACAGGTACGAGCCACGCTCGGTAGCCGGCTTGTCGACCTCGACCTCGATCCGGTTGTCGCGCGCCCATGGGTCATTGCGGACACCGGTGACCTGCCAGCTGACCTTGACCTGCGGTTGGTTGGTCTGGATGACGAAGCGGTTGTCGGCCACTTCTTCGGCGACGATCGCCTGCGCAAAGCTTCCGATCACGGTGAGCTGGTAGCGGAAGTCACCGTTCAACGCCTCGAACCAGTCCGGCAGCTCCACGGTCGCGAATCCGCGATCGTCGGTGACGAGATTGCCGTTGTACAGGTTCATCATGTCCGGAGACTCGACGAAGCTGTGGTAGAGGTAGCGGTTTTCGGGATCGAGAGGATGGTCGATGCGGAAGCTGCCGCCCAGCTTGGCGACATTGCCGACGACATTGACATTGCCGTCGAAGCGCGCCGCCTCACCGCCCGGCGCAAGATTGACGAACTGCGCGGCGCGACCGCCGGCGCTGTTGACCTGACCGTAGACGGCGATACCCGAGGTTGCCGGATTGGTCAGCTCGGCGCTGAGACCACGTCCGCCGGCGCCAGCGCTGCGGGCGCGGATCGCCCAGGAACTTCCGGTTCCGTTCGCCTCAACGGTCAGGGTATCTCCGCTGACTGCCTGGGTCGCCGCGTAGATGGCGTTGGCGGTGCCGGTGCCGGCGGTGTTTTCGGCCCGCAGCGCGGCACCGCTTGCTGCTGCCGAGCGTGCGCGCACGCCGATGAAGCCTTCGCCACGCACGCCGGTGCCACTGGCGGACGCCGCCACGCCTTCGATCGCCGTGGTCACGCCGCTGCCGCTGGACGCCTGCGCTCGCACGACCACGGCATCGGGCGAGTTGCTGGTCGCCGCCAGGGCAATCGCCTCGCCGCTGCCGGACAGGTTCATTGCCACCACACCGTAACCGTCGCCATTGCTGTTGAGACCGCGGACGCCGGTACCACCGATGCTGGCGGTACTGGCACCTTCGACGCCGGCGCCGGTGCCCGATGCCGACTCGCCGCGCACACCGGCATTGAAACCGCTGGTGCTCGTGGCCTGACCGAGGACACCGCGGCCACCTGCAGCGACGGCGGTTCCGCGCACACCGGCGCCGGTACCTGCGGCCAGGTTGTTGATGCCGTACACGCCATCGGCGGCATTGGCAGCGGCCCGACCCTCGATGCCGCGGGCGGCGCCGATGCCAAGCACACCGACGCCCTGGGTGCTGTCCACGGCCTCGCCATGGATGCCGACCGCAGTTCCGGCTCCGGCGTTGCTGTTGAAGCCGCGCAGTGCCGTGAACGAGTCGCTGCTTTCAACCGTCAGACCATGTGTGCCACTGCCCGACCACGACTGGCCGAGATGATCGTGGTTGCTGCGCGAGACGGTACTGGCCGTGCCTGAGCCCGCGAAGTCGACACTGAAGGTGGTCCCGCTCAGACTCAGTCCGGTGCCGGCGCTGTAATTGCTGCCGGCATCGGCCTGACAGCTCCAGGCACTGCCGTTCCACTTCGGGATCTGGTTGACGCTGCAGCCCTGCGGCAAGCGGTAGTTCGGCACGATCGAAAACACGCTGCCAGACAGATCGAGGCCAGTGCCGGCACTGTAGCTGCCACCGCCGGCTTCGTTCGCCGGAGCCCACTGACTGCCGTTCCATTTCAGCACCTGGCCGGCGGCAGGCGCCGCGCTGCTGACGGCGCGACCGCGCAGGGCATTGGTCGACGCGGCCAGCGGTGCCGGCAGCACCTCGATTCGCGGCGACAGCACGTTGCCGTCGGCCTCGATCTCCAGCCAACGCGGGCTGCCGTCGAATGCAATGCCGGAAAAGTCCAGATCAATCGTGACCACACCGTCGGCAACCGGCCAGGCCAAGGCATCGAAGGTGGCGCCAAGCTGGCTGCCACCGCTGGCGGCGGTAAACAGACGGAAGCGCAGATCACTGCTGCCGTGGATCGGAGTCCCTGCCTGTTCCAGTACACCCTGAAAGGTGAACGGTTCGGCATGCACGACGGGAATGGTCAAAGCGGCTGCCAGGGCGGCTGCCAGGCATCGGGTACGCAGGTTCATCAGGGCCTCCATAGCCAGGTCGGATTCGGTGGCCGTCAGCGTGTTGACAGCCTTCACCTGCATTGCCCTTCGCAGCTTGCGTGCCACGCTGGATTCTCCAGTGATGGCGCCGAATTGCGTTCCCAATCGCGAACATCGGACAGTCACGGCGGGTCGCCGCGTTCGCGAACACGAACCGATCGGCTATGCTCAGCACAGCCCCCGCGGGAAGTAGACGCGTCATGGATCGACTCCGCTACAGCCTGGAACGTCTGGACGACGCCTCATGCGTGCTGACCAGACCGCAACTGGACGTCGGCCGCTATCGGCTCGGCCGCGGCAGCGACTGCGAGATCGTGCTCGACGTGGTCGGTGTCTCGCGTGCCCACGCCGAGCTGGAGGTACTGGAATCCGGTGGCGTCATCGTCCGTGATCTGGCTTCAACCAATGGCACCCGGGTCGACGGCCGGCTCGTCCGTCACGCCGCAATGCATGGCGACTTTGACCTGCAAGTCGGACCAGTGCGCCTGTGCCTGCGCGAACACACGGCCGGCCTGGACCGGCTTGCCTACAGCACCGGCCACGTGGCACCCGAGACCGAGACCGCCGATGCCTCGAGCGCGCCCGGTACACGGCTGCTGACCTTGTTCGACCGCCTGCGCGAGGCCGCCCTGGCGGTATTGACCCGCGACGACGACCGGCACTGGAGCGACCGACTGGCCGGGCTGTTCGCCAACTGGCTGCCGCTGCTTTCGACATCCGGCCTGCGTCTGCTTGATCGTCCACATCAGGCCGTGCTGGCACAGGCGCTGGCCGGCGATGAGCCGGATTGGATCGAACTGATCGCCGACGAAGACTATCGGCTCGAAGGCGATGCCGCAGCCCAGGCCCTGCTGCTGCCGCTGCGCGAGCGCCTGGCCGCCGTGCTGGCCTGGCTGCCACGACCGGGCGCCGACAGCGACCTGGAAGACCCGACTTCGGCGGCGGTATTGCCACCCGGTCGCGCCTCGGCGAATCCGGCCATGCAGCGGGTGGTGCAGGGCCTGGCACGCGCCGCACGTGGTCGGGTCGGCGTACTGCTGCTTGGCGAGACCGGAGTCGGCAAGGAGGTGCTGGCACGCTGGCTGCACGAGCGTTCGCCACGCACCGCGGCACCCTTCGTCGCGGTCAACTGCGCGGCGCTGCCGCGTGACCTGCTCGAAGCCGAGCTGTTCGGCATCGAGAAAGGCGCAGCGACCGGCGTCGAGGCGCGCCCCGGCCTGTTCGAGCGCGCCCACGGCGGCACCCTGTTCCTCGACGAGCTCGGCGACATGCCGCTGGAAACCCAGGTGCGCCTGCTGCGCGCTCTGGAGGACGGCCGCATCCATCGGGTCGGCGGTCAGCGCCTGATCGAGACCGACGTGCGCATCGTCGCCGCAACCCATCAGGATCTGCAAACCGCCATCAGCGAACGCCGCTTCCGCCTTGATCTGTACCACCGCATCGCCGGTGTCGTCGTCGCGATCCCGCCACTGCGCGAGCGCCCCGAGGACATCGCGCCGCTGGCGATCCATTTCTTCACCCATGCCCTGGCCGAGAACGGCATCGGCAGTCCAGGCATTGCCGCCGATGCCCTGCTGGCGCTGCAACGCTGGACCTGGCCGGGCAACATCCGCGAGTTGCGCCAGGCGGTCGAGGGCGCCGTGGTGATGCTGGCACCCGGCGAGGTACTCAGTCGCGAACACCTGCCGGCGGCGGTGCGCGGACCGGAACCCGAACACGATGCCCTGAACCTGGACCGGCTCGTCGCCAGCGCTGAGCGCGAAGCACTGATCGCCGCGCTCGCCGCCGCCGGCGGTGATCACCGCGCCGCCTGGGCTCTGCTGGGCATCGGCAAGACCACCTTTTACAAGAAACTGCGCGAGCACGGCCTGGCCCGCGAGCGCAGTGGGGACGACGAGGATGTCGGCGGCGAGTGACCCCAACGACATTGATGCCGATCGCACCCAGCTGATCGAGCTGTCGCGCACCCTGATTCAGGCCGCAGACGATCCGGCGCGGGTCGAACTCGCCGCCGGCACCCGCTTCGGTCGCTACCGCCTGCTGCGGCCACTGGGCAGTGGCGGCATGGGCGTGGTCTACCTGGCCGAACAGACCGAACCAGTGCACCGGCAGGTCGCGATCAAGGTCATCGCGCACCGCCGCGTCGATGGCGAACACCTGGCACGGTTCGAGCTGGAACGGCAAGCCCTGGCGCGGATGAATCATCCCGGCATCGCGCAGATCCTGGACGCCGGCACCACACCCGAAGGCTGGCCGTACTTCGTCATGGAACACGTCGAAGGCCAAGGCCTGGATGCTTGGCTAGCCCGAACCGATCCGGACCTGCGCACCCGCCTTCGCCTGCTGCACGAAGTCTGCCTGGCGATCAGTCATGCCCACCAGAAGGGTGTGCTGCACTGCGACCTGAAACCCTCGAACCTGCTGGTGACGACGATCGACGGCATCGCCCGGATCAAGCTGATCGATTTCGGCATTGCCCGCGCGCTCGAAGCCGGCGTCATCCAGGGCTGTGCCGGCTCGCCGGCCTATATGAGTCCCGAGCAGATCGAAAATCAAATCGACCTGGACACGCGCAGCGACGTCTTCTCATTGGGTGTGCTGCTGTACGAATTGGTGGCTGGCCGGAGCCTGCGGCTATGGGCCGATGCGGTCGAACTGCCGGAAGCACGCCGGCATATCCAGGCCGAGCGCGACGGCAACGCTGCCCTGGCAGCGCCGTTTCCACCCGGCGGCCTGCGCGAGCGCGAGCTGCTGGCGATCTGCCGACGTGCCCTGGCGCACGAACGCGAACAGCGCTATGACAGCCCGCACACGCTGGCGGCCGAGATCGAGCGCTGGCTGAAGCACGAGCCGGTCGAGGCCCAAGGCCGCGGCCCCGGCTACCGCCTGCGCTGCTTCGTACGCCGGCATGCCGCGATCAGTGCCACGGTCACTGCAGCTGTGCTGATCACGGTGGTCCTGATCTGGCGCCTGGTGGTGCAGCTCGACGAAACCCGGCGCGAACGCGATACCGCAGAGCAAATCACCGACCTGCTGCTCGATACCTTTCAGGCTGCCGACCCACACCTGCACCCCGGTGGCAGCCTGAGCGTGCGCGACCTGCTGCGCAGCGGTGGCACGCGCATCCGTGACCGGCCGCTGGAGCCGCGCGTGCGACAGCGCGTGCTGGCCACGCTGGCCGGCATCCAGCACCGACTGGAGCTTTATGACGATGCTGCCGACACCTGGACCCTGGCCCAGGCCTCGGCGCAGAGCGAGTTCGTGACGCAGCTCGATTTCGATCATCTTGAGATTCAGCGCGCTCGCGCCCTGCTCGATGCCGAGCGCTGGCAGGACGCACGCGAGCAGGCCGCGACCCTGATCGCTCGCGCCCGTGTCGGCAACCAGCCTCGCCTGCTGGCGCAAGCCCTGGTGCTGCAGGCGGAAATCGACGCCTACACTGGCGACCAGGAGGCCAGCCTGGCGGCGCTCGACGAAGCCCGACCGCTGCTCGACAGCATCAACGACGACCAGGTACGCATCCAATGGCTGACTACGCACAGTCGCATCGATGACGAACGCGGCGAGTTCGTGGCGGCCGTGCAGGCACTGGAGCAGGCACTGAAGCTGGCGCGGTCGTCATGGGGCGAGCAGGATCTGCGCACACTGACGATCCTTTCGGACCTGGCGCTGGCGATCGGTCGCACCGGTGACATCGATCGCGACGAACGCCTGCGCCGCGAAGTTGTCGAGGCGACCGAGGCGATCTGGGGCGAGGACAGTCCGGGCCTGGCCATCGCCCTCGACAATCTCGGGATCGCCGTACGCCGACGCGGCGGCGAGCAGGCCCTGCACGAAGCCGAGGCATTGAGTCGTCGCGCCCTGCACATCAATCGTAGTCGTCTCGGCGATCAATCGATGCACACGGCGATCTCGGCCAACAACCTGGCTACCGTTCTGGCCGAACAGGGTCGTCTGGACGAGGCGCTGGACTTGCATGTCCTGGCCGTAACCGCGCTCGACATGGCACTCGGTCCCGACCACCGCAACACCGCGATCGCCGGCCACAACCACGCCCGCACCCTGCTGATGGCCGGTCGCCTCGACGAGTCCGAGGCCCTGCTGGAACAGACCGGCCAGGTGCTCCGGGAAACGGTCGGCGACCAGCACCCACGCTACGCCGTCTGGCAACTCACCCGCGCCGAACTGCTGCTCGCCCGCGACCAGCCCGATGCCGCACGCCCACTACTTGATGCCGCCGCCAACGTGCTGCCATCGTCAGGATTGCCGCCCAGCGCCGAGGAACTGATCCGCCTTGAGCGCCTGCGCGCCCGCCTGCCGTAGCAGCTCGCGCGTGCTCAGATTGGCCTGAAGTCAATCGACTGAACTCGGGTTCAACCGCGCCGACCCGAGCCGGCCCAGAAACTCACGCACGACCTCGACAAAGTGATTCGAGGC
>CAZFUH010000222.1:0-7247 GCA_964522235.1 uncultured Rhodanobacteraceae bacterium | reverse complement strand
GCAGGGATTGTGCACGCGTCGGACTGACAGCGTCGCGGTTGCCGCGGCCAGCGCGCTCTGGGTTGACGCTGCCGCGGCTTGAGCTGCGGGTGTCGATGGCTGCAGTATTGCGGTCTCCGGCCGCACGGCCCGGACGCTGGCCGGGGCTTTCCTCACTACCAATGACGCGAACCGATCGGGCGCTGTCCTGGCCGCGCGCAGCGCTTAACCGACGCATCTGGTCCATCGCCAGCGGCTCGCCGCCATTGCGGGCGATCGCCCGCTCGCGGGTTTCGAACGGCACGGTTCTTGCCGGCGGCTGGTTGCGCGCAATCACGCTACGGTTCAGCGCCCTGGTTGGCGGAGCCACACCATGGCGCTCACTGCCTCCGGCCAGGCTGGCGCGGGTCGGCGTTGCTGGCGCCCGGGCCAGGATCTCGCCGCGCTCGATCACGCCCGGACGCAGCCGGGCCATCGAGCGGGCGACATTGCGCGAGCCGACGAAGGCGTCGCGAGGCACCACGGTGACCGCATTGACCGCGCCGCGGAAGGTGTAGTCGCGGCGCAGCGGACGGCCCTGCACGTAGTAGTCATTGTAGATGTTGGTTACGTAGATATTGTTGAATACGTAGGTGTTATGGACGTTGACTCGACTGAAGTAGCCTCGGCTGCATCGATACCACGGCATATAGACATCGCGCGGTCCGAGCGGGAACCAGCCGACCGGCGGTCCAGCGCTGCTGACGGTCAGGCTCCAGCCCGATCCGCCGACGAAGGCGACCAGGGCCGGTGCGTACACCGGGCGCAGATGACGCGGCCCCGGAACCCAGCCCCAGCCATTGGCGACATAGACCCAGCGGCCATAGTGGAACGGCGCAAAGCCCCAAGGCGCGTCATCGACCCAGGTCCAACCCCAGGGATCAATCCAGGACCAGTGGCCATGCCGGTATGGCGCCCAGCCGGCGACGACCCGGCGCGGGAACCAGACATGGCCATAGTCGGAGACGTGACGCCAGCTGCCATGGTGGTCGAGATCGGAGTAGCCGATCATCTCGGTCGAGACGTACTGGCGGCTGGCCGAGTCGTGATAGCGCTGATTACGTGCGAATGCCCAACGGTCGAATTCATCCGGTGCCGTGATCGCCAACTGCTGATGATCGAGTTGTCCCGGCGTATGGAAGCGATAGCGGCTGCCGGCGCGCAGGGTCAGATGGTTGCCGTCTTCGCCATAGACCGTGGCATGACCATCGAACACGGTGACCTCGGTCTGGCCGGTATCGGCGCTGACGTCCAGCCGGAACTCGCCTGGAGCGGCGGTGACAAAGGCCAGGGTCGGGGTGGCGACCTCGTAGACCTGTTCGGCAAGGACGTGGTCGATACGCAGGTTGACCGTGCCCTCGCTGAGCTGTGCCTGGACGAACTGGTCGTTGAGACTGAGAAACTCGAAATGACTGCCTTCATCGAGCCGGAAGACGACGCCGCCCAGTTCCAGTTCGATTCGGCTGGCGCGGCTGGTCCACAGCTGATCGCCAGCGACCAGGGGCCGGTTCAGTTGAGCGGCGTGCCAGCTTTCCTCGCCGGCTGGCGCAAAGCTGACTTCGCCGGCGAGATAGGCAATCCGGGCGACACGGTTGGGTGGATCGGCCAGGACGTGGCCGGCGAACAACAGCAAAAGCGCGCCGGCGCTCAGGAGCGCGTACGGGCGGGTGGTGGCGATAAGCTGCATGTTCTGACCTCCGATCTTGCGTGCCATGTGGCGCTATCGGCTTGCTGGCGACGATGGCGTTAGCCGATATCACCTATGACAGCGCATCCGTGCTTAATCCACGCCTTCCGTGGGCTTCAAAGGGCCAAATTCGCCGTCCCGCGTTGCCGCCGATTCAGGACCGCAGCGCCGCGACGCTAGCACGGCGCAGGTCGCCCGACCAGTCTCAGGGGCGATCGCCGTGCAGTCCGGTGTCACGCAGCGGCGGTGGCAGGTGCTGCAGCAAGGTGTCCAGGTCGATGTCGGTACGGACTTCGCCAGCGTACACAGTAACCGGTTGCAGGCGGCGGCCGACACAGCCGGAATCGCCATCCGGGCAATCAGCCAGGCGGCTGCTGTAGATACCGAACAACCGGTTCGGGTTGTTCTCGGTGGCAAAGCTGGTGACGTAGTAGTCGCCGGGATCCAGGTTCTCGATCACATAGCCACCATCGCCGCTGCCGGTGTCGATGCAGGTCGGCGTTTGTGGCGCGCGTACCGGTGCCGCACAGACTCGCAT
Organism: uncultured Rhodanobacteraceae bacterium; assembly: GCA_964522235.1. Lineage (GTDB taxonomy): Bacteria > Pseudomonadota > Gammaproteobacteria > Xanthomonadales > UBA2363 > Pseudofulvimonas. Next base: position 5,004 of record CAZFUH010000222.1, on the reverse strand, counting down.
CGCCGGCATCGGCTCGACACCGCGGAAGTCCAGGCGACCGGAAATCGAGCCGAGCCCCGAGCCAGTGCCGGTGATGTTGCAGCGCAGCTCGGCGACACCGTCTTCACGCTGGCCCCATTCGGCGCGGCTCAGCGGTTGCCCCTCCACCGCCGCAGCGCGCTCGCGCTCGAGCAGTGGAGTCATGCGGCCGGGCGTGCTGGTGAATACGATCTGCAAGGTCGCGGCACCGTCGGTGCCGCGCACCAGGTTGAACTCCTTTACCGGTTGACCGAACGCGCTGGCGCGTCCACCGGTACAGTTCAAGGTCGTTTCGCGCCGGTGCTCGTCGCTTCGGCACGCCATGCCGGCACCGCGGGCGAGGTGGAGCACGTCGGCAGCGGATGCGGTCAATGCCGCGGCATCCCGGCATTCCAATACCCGCGACAGTTCGGAAGTCTGGGCTGTGACCGGCAGTGCAGCGGCTGAGATCAGCAACAACAATAGCGAAGACTGAGTTTGCGGCTTGTTCATGACAAGTTCTCCTGCGATTCAGTGAGCAATCTTCGGCGGTAGCGACGGCGATTCAACTCCGCCGACGACCCTGTAAGTCTGATGGACATTGCCGGCACGGATGCGTTCGGCGCTACCAACGGAAAGCGCCGTGCCCCTCCGGGCACGGCGCTAGCGCAGCGTGGCGAAAATTTACAACAGACGGGCGCTGTTGCCGTCGACACGAATCCGGGAACCTTCGCGGATGCCGCGCAGGTCGCGCTGGTTGACTACGATGCGGCGCCCGTCGTCCATACGGACGAACAGATCATAGGTGCCGGCAGCGCTCATTTCGCGCTCGATCTGGTGGCCGGCGACACCGCCGGCAATCGCGCCAGCTGCCGTCGCCGCACGTCTGCCCGAGCCGCTGCCAACCTGATTGCCGAGCACGCCGCCGACGATCGCGCCTGCGACCGCGCCGCCGCCACTGGCACGCCGTTCACCGTGCACGGTTTCGATCCGCTCGACGACGCCACACTGCTGACAATAGGCGTATCCGCCTGGAGCTCCGTAGCTGCGCTGGCCCTGGTAGCCGCCGGTGGCGCAGGCAGTGAGCAACAACGCAATGCTGGAAAGAATGACAGTTCGAATCATCATGACACTACCTCCTGTGCTGGGCACGATCGAAAACCACGTTTCGACGGTAGTTCGGCGAGGATGAACGGATTGGGAAAATCGCCTCCCCAGACTGAACGGACGGTGTCCGGCGAGATCAGCGGAATTCCCGATGGCAGGATTGGCAGCCCTGTTCCAGCTCGCGCAGACGTGGCGCCAGCGCTGCGCAGCCGTCGATATCGAAGAGCGGACGCTCGACAAGCGTCATGAATTGGTCATTGCGGCGCCGGAACACGCCATTTGCGTCAATTTCGCGTGAAAACGCGTGGCCGATCTCGCGCGCTGCGAAGCCGATCTGCGACCAGTGTCGGATCGCTGCCGGCCCGGCGCATTCGCGATCCTGGTCGAGCGACCGCAGAGCGTCGACGTGGTACGCAAGCACGACCATGCTGGCCCGATGATGGGCGCCGCGCTTCGACAGCGCGTTCAGAACGGCCGCGGCGCAGAAGGCGCCGATGGCCAGGCCGATCAGAAACACCACGAGTAGTCGCATCACGACCCCGGTACGCTCAGAATCGCTGAGCGTACCGGGACGATCCCCCAGGCCGTCAACCCGCGAACTTGATGTTGCAGCCGTAGGGGCGCGTGCTGGTATCACGGACGTCCTCGCCACCTGCGAGAGCGCGCAGCGCCGCTTCGACGTACTGGGTCGCGGCCGGAATGTCGGCAGGATTGGCGCTCGGGTTCGAATCGATGCCGCCCATGTAGCGCAGCAGGCCATCGCCGTCGATGATGTACATATGCGGCGTGACCTTGGCGTCGTAGGCGCGGGCGACCTCGCCCGGCGTGTCGAACAGATAGGCGCTGCCGGCCCAATTCTTCTCGGTCATCAACGACTTCGCCTGATCGGCGGTGACATGGCCCTGGGCGCCGGTGGTCGATGAGTTGATCGTCAGCCAGACCACGCCGCTGTCGGTTGCGGCCTTCTGCTGCGCCTGCATATTGCCGGTGTAGTGCTTCACCACGAACGGGCATTCGTGGTTGGTCCATTCCAGCACCACGGTCTTGCCGGCGAAATCGGACAGCGAGTGGCTGTTGCCATCGACGTCGGTCAAGGTGAATCCGGGAGCCGGATGTCCGATCTCGGGCTTGGCCTGGGCACTGGAGACGACGAAGGCAAGGCTCAGGCCGAGGCTGATGAGGGTAGTGACATTCATCGGTGGTACTCCTTGTTGCGTGGGTGGGAGGGGCGGTCGGAGTGGGACGGTGGAGAGTCAAGGGCCGGCGGCAAGGTCCAGGGCTTCGAGTACGGCTGTCGGCGTCAGCAGTTGCGGCAGTACCTGCACCGTGCCGGTGCCGCGCGGGTAGAGCACATACAAAGGTACCCCGGCACGATCAAAGCGGGTCAGATAGGCCGTGATGTCACTGTCGTAGCTGGTCCAGTCACCCTTCAGGTAGGTGATGCCGTGCCGACGCAGGCGTTCGTAGAAGGCATCCGAGGATAGCGCGACGCGCTCGTTGGCCAGGCAGGTGATGCACCAGGCGGCAGTCATGTTCACCAGTACCGGCTGACCGATCGAGCGCAGCTCGTCCAGGCGCTGCGGGGTCCATGTCTGCCAGCGCGCATCCGAACTGGCGGCACCGGCCGGGATCGTGCTCAGTTGTTGCGGCAGGGGCAGGGCGAGCACCGCCAGTGCCAGCGCAACGACCGCGGTCGCCTTCAGCGCGATACTGCCGCGCCACTGCGCGCGCTGCCACGACCACAGGCCGAACGCCAGTAGAACCAGGCCGACCAGGGCGATCCCTACACCGTCGGCGCCGGTCTGGTGCGCAAGCACCCACAGCAGCCAGACCGCGACCAGATACATCGGGAACGCCAGGACTTGTTTGAACGTCTCCATCCACGGCCCCGGTCGCGGCAGTCGCCGCGCCAGCACCGGCAGCCAGGCCAGCAGTGCCAGCGGGGCGGCCAGGCCCAGGCCCAGGGCCAGGAAGACGCTCATCGCTGCGACCGGCGGCTGGGTCAGTGCGTAGCCGAGGGCAGCGCCCATGAACGGCGCCGTACACGGCGCTGCGACCACGCAGGCGAGCACGCCGGTAAAAAACGCGGCACGATCGCCGCCGCCCTCGGTCAGACGCTGGCCGAGGTTCATCCAGCCGCTGCCGATCGTCAGGACTCCGGACAGGCTCAGACCGAGTGCGAACAGAACATAGACCAGGGCAGCGACCAACCACGGCGACTGCAACTGAAAGCCCCAGCCGATCTGTTCGCCGCCAGCGCGCAGTGCCAGCAGGGTAGCGCCGATGACTGCGAAGCTGACCAGCACGCCGAGCGTGTACAGGTTGCCCTCGCGTCGTGCTCGATGACGATCGCCGCCGGACTGCGCCAGGGTCAGAGCCTTCATCGTCAGTACCGGAAACACGCAGGGCATCAGGTTCAGGATGACGCCGCCGGCAAAGGCCAGCAGCAGGGCCAGGGTCAGCGAGTTCAGCCGTTGCGTCGGCGCTGCGGCATCGCTCGCGGCAGCCGCGTCGGTCGTGTCGGCAGAGGCGTTGACAACGGCGTTGCCGGCGGCAGTTAGTACGATTTCGTAGGCGCGCGCTGGCTCGCTGCCACGGTCAACCAGGAGCATCGGCACCTGCGCCGGCAGCCCGTTGTACCAGTCACTGCGCGCGTGTTCGGTGACCAGCCCGTCTTGGTGCCGACGCCAGTTCTCGAACCGATGGTTGTTGAACAGACCATCCTGAATCGGAAACAGTTCGAACTGCTCCGGTAGTGGTCCGCTGAGCACGACCTCAAGTTGTCCGCCGCTTTCCGCAATCCGACCGCCGAGGTCGGCGCGCAACTGCGCGTTGCGCAGGCGGGCGCGTTCGAAGCCAGCGGCCTGGTCGGCGACCGGGCCTGCGCTGGCTGCGACCGGCATCCTGAGGTGCAGCGTGTTGCGACCGGGAATGCACTCGAGCTCGCAGACCAGATAGTGGACCTCGGCGCTGATCGACAGCTCGGTACCGGGGGCTGGCAGCGACGTCGGTGCCGATAGTTCCGTCAGCAGCCAGGTCTCGCCCTCGTAGCCGAAGTTGACCAGGGGTCCGATCGGCAGGCGTTCGGGGTAGGGCCAGACGATCTCACCGGCCTGGAATCCGTCCGGCAGCGACCACTCGATGCGCGTCGCCAGGCCACTGTCGCCGGGGTTGATCCAGTAGGTATGCCAGTGCGGATCATGCTCGATACGCAGCGCCAGCCAGACGCTTTCGCCGGCGACCACGGCGTCGCGCTCGCTGATCAGTTCGATATCAAGTTGCTCGCCGCGCTGGACACCACTGCTCGTCGCCAGCAGCGGGGCCGAGGCGAGAGACAGGAACAGGGCCAGCAATCGGGGGACGGTCGAAGTCATCGCGGCATCATGACTGCAAATCGGCCGCGAAGGTTTCGTCTTCGCCGATCACCCGAGTGGTGGACGCGCCGAATCGAGCCCGCAGCAAGCTTCCTCCAGATAGCACCGCAGCACGTTGCGCTGGCGCCGGCCAAGGCGAACTCACCGAGTTCGCGGAGAGCAGCCTCGCCAGAGCGGGACATCCAGACGAAGCACGTGACTGTCCGATTTCAGACATTCATGCATTAAACAGACATCCTGATGTCTATTCCAGGTCATAGTGAGTCGCAGATCACATTCATGATCATCGTGTTCAGTCCGGTCCGGTGTGATCTCTGCTGTGTCGATGCGGGCAGAATCCGGCGCGAAACAGTTTCATCAAATTATTCGGACAGGTATATAAACAACTGATATATATCGAATCTATCCACGGTCGCGGTGGCTTTGGTGGCCTGGAATACTTGTTTGGTGCGATGCAACATGAACCATGTTTGTTCGTCGAAGTGTGACTTGACATCGATGTCACAAAATGTTCCGATTCGGTCAT
>CAZFUH010000221.1:0-7266 GCA_964522235.1 uncultured Rhodanobacteraceae bacterium | reverse complement strand
GTGCTCGCGGCATGGGGAACAGGCACCATTTTCTTCTGCCGCGCAGGCTCCTAGACTCCCGCTGTTCGGGAGTTGCACGGGGAGGGTGTTCCCATGTTTCGTCGCTCGTTGGTACTCGGGATGGTGCTGTTGAGCGCCGTGCTGCCGGCGCTCGCCGGCGAGGTCGTGCCGGGTCCGCATGGCCTGGAGTTCAGAGACGATTTCCGCTTCAGCGGCAACCATGCCGCGACCATCGCTGCCGGCTCCGCCACTACCGTGTGGTGGGACGAGGCGAGCTGGGATGCGCGCGGTGATTCCAACCATGTTTCGGTGACGCCGCAAGGCAGCGAGATCAGCAACCGCTTTCACCTCGATGTCCACAAGGCCCTGAGTGCCGATCCACGTGACGGACGACTCAGCAATACCGTCTACCAGCTCGGTGGCGATGGTTCGCCCGGCGTCGGCGTAATGCATCTGGATTACCAGGACATCCTGTCCAGCCGATTGCGCAACCCGATGCTGATCTCGTCCGTACAGCCCGCAGTCGTCACCTTCCACGCGCCGTTGTTCAATACCACAGGACACTGGTGGGAGTTGGCGATCACGCCGTCCGACGCTGTGGTCGGCGGCGAATCCACGGCGGTCCCTGGGCAGGGTGAGGCCGGCTTGCCCGGTGGTGTCCCAGGTAGCGATCGGCAACCCGGCCCGGGCCATCCGGTCGCCGCCGACTCGATCAATCTGGTCAGCTTCGGCTCCAGCGATGTGCCATGCAGCACCGGTTGGCGCGTGCGCTTTGGTGTCACCAAGAGTGTCGCCGGAGTCCGCAGCGACTACGTCAACCCGGTTGCCTCAATCGACGAGTATCTGGCGACGGCCCCCAGCGAAACCGACACCCTGGTCCCTTGGCGGGTCGAGTTCCGGCCCGATGGCGTCGCCCTGTACGCGGATTTCGATGGCCACGGTTTCAGCCTGGTGGAGACCTGGGCCGTAGCGATCCCGTGGAATGAGGTACATCTGCACCTGGTCGGCGTCGCCTACCAGTCCGATCATCACCCGCAGCCGCCGTGCCATCTGGGGCATATCCGCGAGATCAAGTGGCGTGACGTCCGCGTTCACCCAGTGAAATACGCCGCGACCGACGTGTTTCCGAAGAACGATGGCATCGACTTCGTACCCAATATACTGAACTGGCGCGCCTACGATCTGCGCGACATCCAGCGCTTCGGGCCGCCGGTAAATGGCGTATCGCAACCAAACGTCGGCAGCTACACCGTCGCCAACAAGGGTCGCCACTGCAACGACGCCGGCTTTCCATGCTTTGGGGCTCAGGCCAGCGTGCAGATCTCGGCGCCGGTACCCGAGCGCAGTGACCACGTCCTGGCCTCGGCCCGCTTCGTCTACGACACCAAGCTCAGACAAAATTCGACGCCCGGCGCCGATCTTGTGATCAATGGTGTGTCCGTGGGCCGTATGCCGGGTCACCATACCGTGCCGGGCAGCGAATGGCAGGCCTGGGTGCGCCGCGCCGTTCCGGTGCCGTCAGCGCTGCTGACCCCGGGCGCAACCATGACCGCGGATCTGAGCCTGGACAGCGGCATGTACCTGGATCGCCTGGAAGTCGAACTCGGCTACCATCGCGCAGCCGGCGATCTGATCTTCGCCGATGGTTTCGAGACTGGCACAGCCGGTGCCAGGACTCAGCCACCGCCGATGCCCTATGTCGCTGCAGAGCGCGGCCATTGGCGTCTGCGGGAACTGTTCGGCAGCGCCGACTGGCGTGACGGCCGTTGGCAGTTGGGCGGGCACTGCAGTGTCTCCGAGCATGCCGTCTTCGACCCGGACAGCGAATGATGGGCTGTTCGCGAAGTCGTGCAGGTACACTGTCGAGTTCATTCTACTGGAGCGTTTCGATGACCCGTGTCCTGCTTGCACTTGCCACTGCCACCGGCCTCGCTGCCTGTACTGGCCCGGCTGCGCCCCCGGACCCGAGCCCGCCGACCGCACCGTCCGCGCCGTCCTCCGGGAGCGCTGCCCCCGACCTGATTCCGCGCACCGTGTTGTTTGGCAATCCCAGCCGATCGTCCGGCCAGATCAGTCCGGACGGACGCTGGCTGGCATACATTGCGCCGCGCGATGAGGTCTTGAACATCTATGTTGCACCGGCGGATGAGCCGAGCAAGGCCAGACCGATCACCAACGATCGCGACCGCGGTGTGCGCGGTTTCGCGTTCGCCCACGACGGCCGGCACCTGCTGTATCCGCAGGATACTGGCGGTGACGAGAATTTCCGCCTTCATGCTGTCGATCTGGACAGCGGCGAGACCCGTGTGCTGACCGCCGAAGGAGCGCGGGCAACGGTCGCCGGCCTCAGCCCCAGTCATCCCGGCAGCCTGGTCGTTTCAGTCAACGATCGTGATCCACAGTACTTCGACCTGGTGCGCATCGATCTGGCCAGCGGCGAAAGCGAGCGGTTGCTGGAGAACGATCGTTTTTCCGGCTTCACGCTCGACTACGACCTGCAGCCGCGACTGGCGACGCAACAGACGCCGGACGGCGGATTCGAGGTGTTTCAGCGCGACGGCGGCAACTGGCAGCCCTGGCTCCGGGTCGCACAGGAAGACGCGCTGACCTCAAGCGTACTCGGCTACAGCCGCGACGGCGGCACCTTGTACATGATCGACAGCCGTGATCGAAATACCGGCGCCCTGTTCGCGATGGACACTGCCAGCAATGCACTGGAATTGCTGCACGAGGATACGCGCGCCGATGTCGGCGGCATCATGTCGGACCCCAGGACCGGCAAAGTACAGGCCGTTGCCGTCAACTACCTGCGCAACGAGTGGACGGTGCTCGATCCGGCGATCGCCGATGACCTCAAGCACCTGGGCGAAACTCTGCCCGATGGTGAGGTGCATGTCGTCAGCCGGACCCTGGCCGACGATCACTGGATCATTGCGCTGACCAGCGCCGACGCCGGTACCCGTTACTATCGTTATGGTCGTGAGCAGCGCGAGTTGCAGCACTGGTTCGATGCCCGCCCGGACCTGTCCGAGTACGCGCTGACGGCCATGCATCCGATGGAGATTTCAGCGCGCGACAATCTGACCCTGGTCAGCTATCTGAGTCTCCCGGTCGAGCACGACCGCGAGCGCCGCGGTCGCTCCGATCAGCCGCTGCCGATGGTGTTGCTCGTACATGGTGGTCCTTGGGCTCGAGATGGCTACGGTTTCAACCCCATGCACCAATGGCTGGCCAACCGCGGCTACGCCGTGCTCAGCGTCAACTTCCGAGGCTCGACCGGCTTCGGCAAGGCATTCGTCAATGCCGGTGATCTGGAATGGGGCCGGAAGATGCACGACGATCTGATCGATGCCGTGCAATGGGCGGTCGACAAGGGCATTGCCGACGCCGACCAGGTCGCGATCATGGGCGGCAGCTATGGTGGCTACGCGACCCTGGCTGGTCTGACCTTCACCCCGGACGCCTTCGCCTGTGGCGTCGACATCGTCGGACCGTCGAACCTGATTACCCTGCTGGAAAGCATCCCACCGTATTGGGGACCGATTCGCACGCTGTTCACCAGCCGCATGGGCAATCCCGACACCGAGGAGGGCCGCGCACTTCTGGTCGAGCGCTCGCCGTTGACCCATGTCGAGAATATCCGCAAGCCGCTGCTGATTGGTCAGGGCGCAAACGACCCACGGGTCAAGCAGGCCGAATCGGATCAGATCGTCGAGGCGATGCAATCGCGTGGCATTCCGGTGACCTACGCCCTGTATCCCGACGAGGGTCATGGCTTCGCTCGGCCGCCGAACCGACTCAGCTTCAATGCCGTTACCGAGAGTTTTCTTGCTCAGTGCCTGGGCGGCCGCAGCGAGCCGATCGGCGATGCCTTCGATGGCACCACGTTGCAGGTACCGCATGGTGCCGAATTCGTCCCCGGTCTGGTCGAAGCGCTGGCACAGTAACCTGCGCCCGCAGCGCCACCGCCGTCCGTCTTGAGCGGGTCGAGACGGCGGATCGGCGATCGCAACAGGATGGCGATGAGGCACGCGGGCCTGCCTGCGTGCCGTTCGGTTAAGCTGTTCGCATGTTCGTGCTTGAACAGGTCAGCAAGCGCTATGGTTCGACGCGTGCGCTGGAGCGGGTCGATCTGGGCATCCAGTCTGGCCGGACCACGGCGCTGATCGGCCCCAGTGGCGCCGGCAAGTCGACGCTATTGCGCCTGCTGATCGGGCTGGATTGGCCGGACGCCGGCCGGATCCTCTTCGATGGCGAACCGCTGCGGCGCGAAGGCCTGCTGGCACATCGGCGCCGGATCGGCTACGTCATCCAGGAAGGCGGTCTGTTTCCGCATCTGTCTGCGTTCGACAATATCGTGCTGATGGCGCGCAGTCTGGGTTGGTCATCAGCCAGACAACGCCAGCGTTGCCTGGAACTTGCGACTTTGTGTCAGTTTCCCGTCGATGCGCTGGAGCGGTTTCCGGCCGAACTGTCGGGTGGTCAACGCCAGCGCGTCGGACTGATCCGCGCGCTGATGCTCGACCCCGGGCTGTTGCTGCTTGATGAACCGCTGGGCGCATTGGATCCGATCATTCGCAATCAGTTGCAGGATCAGCTCAAGCAGCTGTTCGCGAGTCTGGGCAAGACCGTGGTCCTGATTACGCATGACATCGCCGAGGCGGCCTACCTCGCCGATGAACTGGTGCTGCTGCGCGCAGGCGCAATCGTGCAGCAGGGACCGGTGCAGCAGTTGTTGCGGCAACCGGCACAGTCGTTCGTGCGAACGTTTCTGACCGCCCAGCGCAGTCTGTCGGTGGATGCATGACCGCTGCCGTGAAACGCTGGATCGGCTGGTCGGCGCTGCTGCTCGCCGGTGCCGATGCGTTCGCCGTCACGGTCGGCTCGAAGACGTTCACCGAGTCGGTGTTGCTCGGTGAGATCGCGACTCAGCAACTGCGGCAGAGCGGTGCTCCAGTTCGTCACCGTCGTGAGCTTGGCGGCACCCGAATTCTCTGGCGTGCCGTAATCGAGGGCGAGATCGATCTTTATCCGGAATACACCGGCACCCTGGCACACGAAATCCTGCGCCAGCCCGATGCCGATGCGGCAGCGATCGGCCGGGCCTTGGCCGAGCACGGCTTGGCGATGACCGAGCCGCTCGGTTTTGACAACAGCTACGCTCTGGGCATGCCCGCCAGGGACGCTCTGGCATTGGGAGTCGAGCGCATTTCCGATCTGGTCGGGCATCCCGAATTGCGCTTTGGTTTCAGCAACGAGTTCATGGATCGCGTCGATGGCTGGCCCGGTCTGCGCAGGCACTACGGATTGCCGCAGCGGCGGGTGACTGGACTCGACCACGATCTGGCCTATCGCGGACTTGCTGCAGGTTCGCTCGATGTCATCGACGTGTACCATACCGATGCCGAGATTGCCTACTACGATTTGCGCACTCTGGCCGACGATCGAAGCTATTTTCCCGGCTACGAGGCGGTCTACGTCTATCGCCTGGATTTGCCGCAACGGCGGCCCGGGACGCTCTCGGCATTGCGGTCGCTGGTGGGAAGCATCGATGCCGGAGCCATGCGTCGTCTCAATGCCAGAGTGAAGCTGCACGGAGAGTCCGATACCGCTGTCGCTGCCGACTGGCTCGATCTGGAAGCGCCGGAAACGGCAGGGCTGGGCCGACGTTTGCTGCGGCGGACGGTCGAACATCTGGCCCTGGTCGGTGCCTCACTGGGCCTGGCCTTGCTGGTTGCACTGCCCTTGGGTGTGCAGGCCGCACGGCGGCCACGATTGGGACAATGGCTGTTGTCGGCCACCGGCGTATTGCAGACATTGCCGTCGCTGGCGGTGTTCGTTTTCATGATCCCGTTGTTCGGGATCGGCGCTGCACCTGCAATCGCTGCGTTGTTTCTATATAGTCTGTTGCCGATCATTCGCAACACGCATGCTGGTCTGGTCGGAATTCCGGTTGAACTGCGCGAGACTGCGGCGGCGATTGGATTGTCGGCTCGGGCTCGACTGTTTCGTGTTGAGCTGCCGTTGGCGACCGGTTCGATACTCGCTGGTATCAAGATTGCGGCCGTGATCAATGTTGGTACCGCGACCCTCGGCGCCTTGATTGGCGCCGGTGGTTATGGTCAGCCGATCCTGACCGGCATCCGTCTCGATGACCTGGGCCTGATCTTCGAGGGTGCGATTCCGGCCGCGCTGCTTGCCCTGGCAGTCCAGGGTGGTTTTGAATGGATCGAACGCGGACTGAAACCGCGCGGATTGCGAATCGCAGCCAGGTGCTGATCGGGATTTCCACCGCCCGGCAGCGCACGTCATCTCGGTTTCCGCGCATGCCGAGGTGGTCCTGCGTGGTCGTATAGCAGCATCGTTCTGGCGCCATGCCGCGCCGGACCCAGTCGTAGTCGCCGATAGCGATCAACGTCCGGCGCAACTTTTTTTGGGGAGAACTCAAGTGATGAACGACCCGCGCTACCGCATCCGCCTGCCGGCGGTCGACTTCAGCACTGAATCGGAAAGCGACGTGCACTTCATAGTTGACGATGAAGGCGGCAGTCAACGCTATCGCTTTCACGACTACGATCGCATCTTTCAGCAGCCGGGACTGTACGAGCAGATCTTCTACGAACGCTTGAAATGCTGCTCGCCGCAGTTCCTGGCGCAGCGCATGAACGACGTGGTAACCGCCGCCGGCGCTCATGTCCAACGCTTGCGCGTGCTTGATTTCGGTGCCGGCAACGGCATGATGGCCGAGGCCCTGCATCACTACGGCGTCGCACGCGTGGTTGGCGCCGACATCTCCGAGGTCGCCAAACAGGCGATGCTGCGCGATCGGCCCGGTTGCTACGACGACTACTACGTCGCCGATTTCAGTCGTATCGATCCGGCTTTGCGCGAAACGCTGCAAGGCTGGAAGTTCGGTTGCCTGACCACGGTGGCAGCCTTGGGCTTCGACGATATTCCGGAGGCGGCCTTTCGCGAGGCGTTCAACTTGATTGCCGATGGCGGCTGGATCGTCTTCAATATCAAGGAAGCCTTTCTCGGTCAGTCCGAGGCCGCTGAATATTCGACCTTGATCCGGCAGCTTCTGGTTGGCGGTTGGATGGACCTGCACCATCTGGAACGCTACCGACACCGGTTGTCGATCGAGGGCAATCCGCTGTACTACTTCGCGGTAGTCGGGCGTAAATGCGGCGACTGGCGCTAGCCGGAAGTTTCGCGCCATTCTCGCTTGGTCTTCGGCCCCGATCCGGCGTTGCTCGTCGTCGCCAT
>CAZFUH010000220.1:0-7278 GCA_964522235.1 uncultured Rhodanobacteraceae bacterium | reverse complement strand
CGCCGGCGGCGTCGTAACAGACGACCTGACTGCCCGCCTCGATGCCGTAGCGACCCAGGATGGCGGCAAACAAGGCTGGGTCGGGCAGCGGATGCCGCCCCATGCCGGAACGCCCTGGATCGGACAGGTCGGTGTCGAGATGGGCGTAGTGGGCACCGGCGATATGGCCGCGGCCGTAGGCTTGCCAGCCGGCGTTGGCGTCGCCGAGATCAAACCGGCAGTCGAGCACGACCAGACCAGGTTCGCCCAGTCGCGCGGCAAGCGCGCCGACGTCGATCAGCAGCGGCTCGTGTGTCGACTCGCTCACAAGGGCAGTCCGCGCATGCGTTCCAACAGGCGCTGCAGGATCATCGCCGTCACCCCCCATACCGTATGGCCCTGGAAATGCAGTGCCTGCATCGGAATCTCCAGTCCCGGCCGTCCGCCGGCATACGGCTGCCAGACCTCGGCGCGCGCCGCCAGCGCCAGCGGGAGTTCGAATGCCGCACTGACCTCGATCGGATCCAGGCACAGCCGGTAATGTTCGGGTAGACGCGCAACCACCGGCTGCACCCGATAGGCGCTGACCGTGGCCAATGATTCGACACAGCCACACGGCTCGATCGAGGCGGCGGCAATACCGACCTCCTCCTCGGTCTCGCGCAGCGCGGCGGCGACCGCATCGGCATCGCCGGCTTCGATGCTGCCGCCGGGAAAGCTGATCTGACCGGCGTGCTGGCTGAGGCCGTCATGACGTCGGGTCAGCAGCACATGCAGACCGTGTTCACGCTCAACCAGGCCGATCAGGACGGCGGCCGGACGCAGCGGCCGGCACTCGCCCCAGTATCGAGTCAGCGCTTCGAGGTTGCCCGGAATCAGCGCCGGATCGTCGGACAGCGGCAACAGCCGCTCCGAAAGCCGTGTCCAATAGTCGTCGGCCCGCTTTGGCTCAGACACGGTCACGCTCGGCCTCGCGCTCGGGCAGCACCTGATCCATGATCCGTCGTCGTTCCTGTTCGCTCAGCGCCGACCAGGCGCCGATTTCCTGCATCGTGCGCAGACAGCCGATGCACAACCCGGAACCATCCAGGGTGCAGACGCCGACACACGGACTCAGGATCTCAGCAGCGGTATTCGTCGACACGGTGGTTTCACAATGGACCGGCACAAACGCAAACGGGGCGGATCACTCCGCCCCGTCGATTCTCGCACGCGCTACCTCCGCGTGTGGGTGTGCGCTTACTTGACCTCGAGCAGCTTGATGTCGAACGCCAAGGCCTCATTCGGTCCGATCGGCGGCTGACCGCGCTCGCCGTAGGCCATGTCCGGCGGCAGAAACACCTGCCAGTGATCGCCGGTTTTCATCCGTGGCAGCACTTCCTGCCAACCACGCAGCACCTCGTCGACCTTGAATGTGACCGGCTCACCGCGTGCGAACGAGCTGTCGAACTCCTGGCTGGTACTGGCAAGCGAGCCCCGATAGTGGATCGTGACCTCACTGGTCGGACTCGGACTGCGGCCGTTGCCGGCCTCGATGACCCGGTACTGGATGCCGTTCGGCAGTACCTGGATACCGGTCTTGCCGCGATTCTCGGCCAGGAAACGATCGCTCTTGGCCTTGTTTTCGGTAGCCAGCTGACGCAGCTGGCTGACAGCCTGCTCGCGCATCTTGAGCTGGTAGGCCATCAGATTCGTACGCATCTCTTCGACTGCGACCGTGGGATCGCGGCCGGCATGAGCGTCCTGAATGGCGCGGATGACCGTATTGACATCGATTTCCGCGCTTTCTTCGCGGAAATTGCTGCCGAGCTCATAGCCGATTGCATAACTGAGCTTGGCCTTGTCGATCGGCGGCAATTCCTGACGTTGGTCACCACCCTGCTGCGGATTCTGGGCGACGGCGGCGGTAGCAATGAAAGCCGCACAAACGATCGCGGCACGACGCAACAACATGGAGGACCTCCTGGGATGACACGGGTGGAACCGGAAGCGGCGCATTGTAGCGGCAAGCCGGGGCAGTTGCCGGCTCCTTGGAACGAGTCGGTTAAGGAAAGTTCCCGCTGCCCGGGCGAAACCGGCCAGGCAGGTTAGAATTCCGGCCCCAACTACGAGTCCCGCCAGTCATGAACCTGAGCACCCTCAAGTGCACGGACGATGGTGCTGTGCGCACCATAACGATCCAGCGCCCTGAAAAGCTGAACGCGCTGAACAGCGAAGTCATCGCCGAGCTGAATCATGCCTTCGCCGGCGCCGGAATCGACCCCGGCGTTCGCGCCATTGTCCTGACCGGAGCTGGCGACAAGGCCTTCGTCGCCGGTGCCGACATCAGCGAAATGACCGCGCTCACGCCGCTGCAACTGCGCGATTTTTCCCGCCATGGCCAAGCCTTGATGCTCGCCATCGAACGCCTGGGCAAGCCGGTGCTTGCGGCGATCAACGGCTTTGCCCTCGGTGGCGGCTTCGAACTGGCGATGGCGTGCCAGCTGCGGATCGCCGCGGCCAGTGCGCGCATCGGCCAGCCCGAGGTCAAGCTGGGCCTGATCCCGGGCTTTGGCGGCACTCAGCGCCTGCTGCGTCTGGCCGGACGGGCGGCAGCGCTGGAGTTGTGCCTGACCGGCGAGCCGATCGATGCCGCACGCGCTTATCAGCTCGGTCTGGTCAACCGCGTCGTGCCGGCCGACGAGCTGGCAGCCGAGGCCGCGGCCCTGGCAGCGCGGCTCGCGGCGCTGGCGCCGCAGGCATTGCGCGGCATCATAGACGCCATCGCCCGCGGCGGTGAATGCACACTGGACCAGGGACTGGACTACGAATCCCAGGTGTTTGCACTGCTGGCCAGCAGTCAGGACATGCGCGAAGGCACCTCGGCGTTCCTGGAAAAGCGCAAAGCCGTCTTCACCGGCCATTGAGCGATGGCCTCGGGCCCTGCCCGGTGCGCTCATGGTAGTATTGCCGCATATTCAACCGAATCCCGGAACTGGGCTCGATGCTGGCGCATCGGGCCCGCTTCCGTTTTGAGGAGACCGTCATGGACCCGATCGCCCAACTCGAACCTTTGCGCCGCAGCGGCGGCGAACGGCGTACGACCGGACTGGCTGATGCCCGCGTCCGCGAGTTCGTCGCTCGACACCCGGATCTTGCCGAGGCCATTGCGGCGGCGGTCGCCGCGCACGCCGAGCTACAGACCAGCGAGCCAGAATTGCTGGCGATGACCGAGCAGGCACAGATCGACGCCTGCCAGGCTGGCTTCGTCAACTTCTATCCGGACGATGCCATCAACCCCTATGTCGCGCTCGCTGCGCGCGGTCCGTGGATCGTCACGCTCAAGGGCGCGGTGATCTACGATGCCGGCGGCTACGGCATGCTGGGCGCCGGCCATACGCCCGATACCGTACTCGCGGCGCTGTCGCGGCCGCAGGTGATGGCGAACGTCATGACGCCGTCGGTGTCACAGCTGCGTTTCGAGCGCGCCCTGCGCAAGGAAATCGGCCACCGCCGCGGCGGCTGCCCATATACGCGCTTTCTGTGCCTGAACTCCGGCTCGGAGTCGGTTTCGCTGGCCGGCCGGATTGCCGACGTCAATGCCCGGATGCAGACCGCGCCCGATGGCCGCCACGCCGGCCGAAAACTGCGCCGGATTGCCGTCAAGGGCGGTTTTCACGGCCGCACGGAACTTCCAGCCGCGTACTCGGACTCGACCCGCAAGACTTATGCCCAGCACCTGGCGAGCTGGGCGCGGCAGGACGAGCAACTGATCACCATCCAGCCCTACGATGTCGCCCAACTGCGCCAGGTGTTCGCCGACGCTGAACGTGAGGGCTGGTGCATCGAAGCGATGTTCGTCGAACCAGTGATGGGCGAAGGTGATCCGGGCAAGGCGTTGACACCGGAGTTCTATGCCGCCGCGCGCGAGCTGACCCTGGCCCACGACACCCTGCTCCTGGTCGACTCGATCCAGGCCGGCCTGCGCGCCCAGGGCGTGCTGTCGATCGTCGATTATCCCGGCTTCGAAGCGCTGCCGGCACCGGATATGGAAACGTATTCCAAGGCTCTGAACGCCGGTCAGTTTCCGATGTCCGTACTGGCGGTCAACGAACGCGCCGCCGGCCTCTACCGCAAGGGCATCTACGGCAACACGATGACGGCGAATCCGCGCGCCCTCGAGGTCGCGATCGCGGTGCTCGAACAACTGACGCCGCAGCTGCGGGCCAACATCGTCGAGCGCGGCAGCGAAGCGGTCGCAAAACTCCGCGGCCTGGCCGCGGAACTGAATGGCCTGGTGACACGGGTTCAGGGCACCGGCCTGCTGTTCTCGTGCGAACTGGCGCCGCAATTCAAGTGCTACGGCGGCGGCAGCACTGAAGAATACATGCGCGAACACGGCTACGGCGTCATCCATGGCGGCGCCAATTCGCTGCGTTTCACCCCGCACTTCGCCGTGACCGGGGATGAGATCGATCTGCTCGTCGATGGCGTACGCCAGGCCTTGCTGCAAGGCCCACGGCAACAGCAGCAACAGGCTCAGGCCGCGGCCTGAGCTGGGCATCAGCGGCGGCCTGTCCGGCCGCCAGCGCCGTCCAGCAAAGGAGTCCGGATCGCTCGGCAATGCGCCTGCGATCAGGCGAAGCGATCGGTGGCGTCAAGCAGGGCGCTGGCGATGCCGGGTTCGAACGCGGAATGGCCGGCATCGTTGACCACGATCAACTCGGCCTGCGGCCAGGCCCGATGCAAGTCCCAGGCTGAGCGCATCGGACAGACTACGTCATATCGTCCCTGGACGATGACCGCCGGAATGTCCCGAATGCGGGCAACGTCGCGCAGCAGCTGACCATCGTCCTCGAAGAAGCCGCCATGGACGAAGTAGTGGCATTCGATGCGAGCGAAGGCAAGCGCGAACTCGTCGATCCGGGTCGCGGCGACGTGGGCCGGATCGGGGATCAGAAAGCTGGTGGCACTTTCCCAGGTCGTCCAGGCGATGGCGGCGGCCAGGCGTGACTGGGCATCGTCACTGGTCAGGCGCCGGTAGTAGGCACTGATCAGATCACCATGCTCGGCGGGCGGGATCGCAGCCAGATAGTCTTCCCAGGCATCCGGATACAGCGCATCGGCGCCGCCCTGATAAAACCACTCCAACTCCGAACGACGGAGCATGAAGATACCGCGCAGGACCAACTCGCTGACCCGCTCCGGGTGCCGTTGCGCATAGCTGAGCGCCAGCGTCGAACCCCAGGAGCCGCCGAAGACCTGCCAGCGCTCGATCGCCAAGTGCTCGCGCAGGACCTCGATGTCCTGCACCAGATGCCAGGTGGTGTTCTCATGCAGTTCCGCGTGCGGAGTCGAACGGCCGCAACCGCGCTGATCGAAGAGAATGATTCGGTATTTGGCCGGATCGAAGAAGCGGCGCATCTTCGGTGAACTGCCGGCGCCGGGCCCGCCATGCAGACCGACCACCGGCTTGCCGCGAGGATTTCCGCTCTGCTCGTAGTAGATGCTGTGAACGGGTGAGACTTGCAATCGACCGCTGTCGAAGGGTTCGATATCGGGGTACAGCGATCGAGGCTCGGTCATACGCGGTCCTATCGGAGCGCTTCGACGCGAGGGGCCAGCCGAAGCGGGCTGGTGCAAAAGTCCGGAACTGGTCGGGGCGGCGAGATTCGAACTCGCGACCACCACACCCCCAGCGTGGTGCGCTACCAGGCTGCGCTACGCCCCGAGGTTCCGAGTGGCCGGGCAGTGTAGCAAAGCACGGCCATCGCGACCACGTCTGCATTCGATCTGCATCGACGCGCGCACTGCCGGCATTCAGCCCTGCGGGATCCCGGCCATGTCCGGCAGACCGTGGGCGATGCCCTTGTGACAGTCGATGCAGGTGCGCTCACCGTCCGCGAGCCAGCGCTCGTGGATTTCGGCCGCACGCGGACTCTGGCGGGTGAAATCCATATATTCGAAGTTGTGGCAGTTGCGGCACTCCAGCGAGTCATTGGCCTTCAGCCGCGCCCATTCGTGCATCGCCAGCTCCAGGCGCTTGTCGAGGAACTTCTCGCGGGTATTGATGGTGCCGAAGATCGTACCCCAGACCTCTTTCGAGGCCTGCATCTTGCGCGCGATCTTGTGCGTCCACGCGTGCGGGACATGGCAGTCCGGGCAAGTGGCGCGGACACCAGAGCGGTTGGTGTAGTGGATGGTCGGCTTCAGTTCCTCGAACACGTTGTCGTACATCTCGTGGCAGGAGACACAGAAGCGCTCGGTATTGGTCACTTCCAGCGCGGTGTTGAAACCGCCCCAGAAGATGATGCCGGCAACAAAGCCGCCCAGGGTCAGAAAGCCCAGGCTGAAATGCCGGCTCGGCGCCCGCAGCGTTCGCCAGCCCGAGCGCAGAACTGCGCGCAGGCGCCGGATCATTGTTGCGCCTCACGCTGACGGCTGATTACCGTGTCGACATCGAGAAACTCATTCTCGACCAGCAGTCGGGCGTCGGTCTGCACGACATGGCACTGGTTGCAGAAGTACCGTCGAGGCGAAAGCTGGGCCAGAACCTGGCCATCCCGATCCATGAAATGGGTGACGCTGACCATCGGCGCCTGAAACTGCTCGGCGCCGGCGCGGGAATGACAGATCATGCAGCGATTGGCGTTCCGGGTGACATGATAGCCATCGATCGAATGCGGAATCGTCGGCGGCTGTTCCGGCCATCCGCGCTCACGGCGAAGGTCACGGTCCTCGACCCGAGCCATTGTCGCGGCCGGCGGCTCGCGATCGAGCGGCGCACCGCGCCGCAACGCATCGAGCGAGCGGTACTCAGGCGGTGGCCGCGCCGGGGCGCTGGATTCCGGATCCTGCGCCGGCGAGTAGCCGACCGGCGACATCAGCAGCAGCATTGCGACAATGGACTTGCGCATCTTCAACCCTCCATCAGGCGCGTTCGATGCGGCAGGCGCATTTCTTGAAATCGGTCTGGCGCGAAATCGGATCGTTGGCATCCAGCAGCAGCTTGTTGATCAGTACGCTGGAGTCGAACCAGGGCACGAACACCATGCCGCGCGGCGGCCGGTTGCGGCCGCGGGTCTCGACCCGGGCGACGATCTCGCCGCGGCGCGAGCGCAGCTTTGCCTCCTGGCCCCGGCGCAAACCGCGCTCGGCGGCATCGTCCGGATGCATGAACACCGGCGCCTGCGGAAAACTCCGATACAACTCCGGCACGCGCATGGTCATCGAGCCGGAATGCCAATGTTCGAGCACCCGACCGGTGACCAGCCACAGGTCGTAGTCATCGTCCGGAGACTCGTGCGGTGGTTCGTACGG
>CAZFUH010000219.1:0-7302 GCA_964522235.1 uncultured Rhodanobacteraceae bacterium | reverse complement strand
AGGGCGCGATTGATGGTCTGGCCATCAAAGCGCACCAGCCGTGCCGATCCGGCGGCTCGACCGGCCTGAGCTTCGACGCGCGCTGGCACGTCGGCGGTGACCGCCTCCCTGCCCTGCGCGGACACCGGGCCAGCAATCGACGGCAGGATCAGCAGCAGCAAAACGAACAAGGACAGTCGGGAATTCATGGTTGGCAGTCTCCTGGACCGATCAGTTTGGGGTCGGCTCGAAGCCGTTGGTGAACAGGACGTCATCGTCGGGCTGGCGATCAAACAGGGCGTAGTTCGGCGAAACCAGGTC
This sequence comes from uncultured Rhodanobacteraceae bacterium, assembly GCA_964522235.1. Taxonomy (GTDB): domain Bacteria; phylum Pseudomonadota; class Gammaproteobacteria; order Xanthomonadales; family UBA2363; genus Pseudofulvimonas. The sequence continues at coordinate 7,002 of CAZFUH010000219.1, read as the reverse complement.
GCCGGCAAGGAGAAGTCGCCGCCGAAATGGATCTGCGACTCCTCGACCAGCAAGGCGGTGAGCACGGCGTCGAAATCGGTGCGCTCACCCGCCATCTACGGAGCTTCCGGCGTCCCCTCATGGCACCGGACAGCCTGGCGGCGCCGGTGGTGCTTCATGCGATTCGAAGTCATCTCCGTACAACCAATCGCCACCCATCATCAAACGCCAGGCGTTCCACATGGTCGGCAGGCCACTGGGCAGGGTCGGCTGGCAGGCGTCGACCGCGATCGACTGGTGTGCCGAACAACTCGAGGACGGGGGCAAATCGGTACTGAACAGTCGCCCGGGACTGTTTTCGCCCAGCGCCGAATCGACACGTTGAAAGCGTTCGCGCGGTCCCATCCCCCAGAGTGCGAACACGGCCGGGGTCGACAGCCAGGCATCCTCGCAACGATGCACGATTCCGAATTGCCGAGCCGCTGGCACTGCCCGGGTTGTCTGGTCGCCGTCACCGATGCCATCGCCATCGATGTCGCGGCCTTCGCGGGCCCACAATGCCGGAACCGGCTCCATGCAGATGCCGCCGCCGGGCGGCGGCTGCGCGCAATTGGGATTGGCCAGGGAACAGCAGCGCATCGAGCTGCATTCGCTGTGATCGGTGCAGGCCTGGGCGCTGCCCGGATCCAGTTCCACCGTGGCGACGGCGTCGGCGCCCTTGGAAAAGAACACGGCCCGATCCATCGGTTGGTCGCGCGCGAGCAGACCGGCCATACCACCGCCTTGGGAGAAACCGGAAACCGAGATTCGCGACCAGACCGGTTCGCCTTGCGCATCGAGGAACTCGTCCCAGCCGGCACCAGGGTCGTACTGGTCAAGCCACGCCAGCAGCGATCGCAGCCGGTGCAGCAGCGACTCGTTTGTGACCATGTCGAAGTCGGGCGTGAGGTCGACGCCATAGGCCAGTTCGGCACGCACATGGCCGGAGCAAGATGGTGCCCGTGGCCCAAGGCCGTCGCAGAAGCACCGGTCGGCGACGCTGCGGCGGTTCGGATACGCCAGGCCGATGAATCGATAACCCAGGCTGGCGGCGGCGGTACCGATGTTCTGGCTGTTGCCCGGATTGCCGCTGACCACGCCGGAACCGGTACCGCCCAGATGCAGCCACAGTTGCGGTCGGCTGATTGCATCGGGAACGATGACCATATGCAGCTTCTGAGGCACCGCCAGGATGGCCGGATCGGTGCATTCGGCGGCAATACGAATCTGGGTTGCCGGGATACCAAAACGGACGGTGTGCTGGACCTGCGGCGTACAGTCACCATACGGTTGTTCATCGCCTTCGTAGACCGAAGTCGGCGCGCACATTGCCCCGGCCTCGGCTCGTGCCAGGCAGGCCAGCAGCAAGGCCAGCCCGAGCAGCGCCGAAATGCAGGCAGGTGTCGGGGATGATCGTTGCTGCCGGGAATTGCGGTCGTGTCCTTGAACTGCCATCGCCATCTCGCTTTGTCCTCGTCGCCGTTTTCGCGCACGGCGTTGGTGCCGTTGCGCTACTTGGTCATACGCGGTTGAAAGCCGCCGGCCCCTCATCGACGAAGTTCGCGGGACTGGTGACGGGCGTCAGTGCAAGGGTTGCTGGCGTTGTTGCAGCCGGTTGCGCAGCGTCGGCCAGCGTTCGTTCGTGTGCAGAGTGTGCAAGGCCGGCGCGTCGAGCATCCAGGCATACCATCCCGGCAGTTCCACCGCTTCTGCCAGCGCCGACAACGCCGCCTCCGGGTCCCCGGTCTGCGCCCACCAGTGGGCACGAAGCAGCAGTTCGTCCGTTCGATGCCGCCAACAGGCCGCGTCCTGATCGCAGTCCGCTTGCTGCCAGTGACGGTTCGCCTGTTCGACATTGCCGGTCTGCAGCTCGCTCAGCGCGAGCAGCAATTCCAGCACCGGTCGATCCTCGTCCTTGCCGGCGCTGCGCTGGAGCGCCTCTTGGGTGGTCGAGCGTGCCGCGGCCGGCAAGCCCAGGGCCAGCTCCAGCTCGGCCAGACGTGCCAGCAAACGGGGTAGTTGATCCAGGGTCCGGGCGTCCGCACGGTCACGCATCGCCTGAACGGCAAGGCGAAGGTGTCCGTGGGCCTGATCCAGATCCCCTTGCGCCCAAGCGGCATTGCCGAGCCAGCGATGGATGCGGGCGGCCTCGATGCTTGATGGCCCGTGCAGTTCACTGGCCTCGCGCAGGGCTTGTTCCAGATGGCCGCGTCCCAGCTCGATGCCGCCGGCCCGAACCAGGAAACCGCCGAGATTGAGCCGATGCAGGGCGGCCACGGGGTGGTTCTCCGGCAGGCTGCGCTCGTTGATGTCGACCGCGCGACCGATCTGCTCGACGGCTTCAATCAGGTCGCCCTGACGTGCCGCATACAGACCCAGATTGTTGTGCCAGACCGCTCGCCTGGGATCATTCTCGGGCAGATAGTCGGCAACCAGATCCAGCGCCTGCCTGGTTGTCCGCGCCGCTTCCTCCGGCTCGCCACGGGCGTTGTGCGAGGTCGCGAGATTGCCGAGCAGGGTGCTCATTCTGCGCGTCCATTCCAGATCGAATACGGCCTCGTCCGGCTGAATCTGAAGCAGGATTCCCTGCGCCTGCTGGTAGGCCGCATGCGCTTGATCGACCTGACCGATCCGTCCAAGCAGGATGCCCAACTCGTTGAGTACGGTGGCATGCACGAGCCCGCCCGCAAAGCCCTCACGCTCCAGTTCGGACAGTGCCTGGCGATACAGCGCCTGGGCTTGGTCGAACTCGCGCCGATCCCTGTGGATGGCAGCGATGCTGCTGGCCAGTTCCGCCTTCTTGACCGGGTCGGCAGCCTGGCCGCTGGCGCGCAGATCGAGGGCACGATGCAACAGGGGTTCGCCGCGATCGGCGCGGCCCAGAGCCCGATAGACCTCGCCCAGATTGGCCAGCAGATCGGCCTGGATCCGTGGTTCGCCGCGCAGGGCATCGATGCGCTCGACCCCTCGTTCGAGCAGTTCGCCGGCAGTGAGATCAAGTCCCGGATTTACGCGCGGATCCGAGGCATGGAACAGCTCGATCAGGAAACCGGCGGTGCTTTGCGCGCTGCGACGCTCGATCTGGGCGCGCTCGGCGGCAGCCACCGCCCGTGCCTCGGCTCGACGCGCCTCAAGCAGACCAAGCGTTGCGACGATACCGCTGATCGCAAGGCCGGCGACGACCACGGCGGCGGCGGCCACCGGCAACCGATGACGCCGGATGAACTTGCCTGCCCGGTAGCGCAGGCTTGGGGGTTGTGCGAGTACCGGCTCGTTGCCCAGATACCGGCGCAGGTCATCGGCAAGTCCCGCCACCGTCCCGTAGCGCTGCTCGCGATCCTTGGCCAGTGCCTTCAACAGCACGCAATCAAGATCGCCGCGCAGTCGGTGACGCCAGCGCAACGTGCTGTCTTCGTCAGCACGGATGCTGCTGGGCCTGGGCGTCTGACCTTCCCGGATGGCACGACACATGGCCTGGAAGCCCATCCGTCGCAGCTCGCCGCTGCTCAATGGCAGGCTGCCGACCAGCAGCTCGTACAGCACCAGTCCCAGGGCATACACGTCGGAGCGGGTGTCGACATCGATCTCCCCCAGAGATGCCTGTTCCGGGCTCATGTACTCGGGGGTACCGAGGAGCTCGCCGAATGAGGTCGCGAACGAGCGCTGGTCCAGATCCAGTTCCGCCGGTCGAGCGATACCGAAGTCGATCACCTTCGGCCGCCCTTCGCCTCCGGCATCGACGACCAGGATGTTCGATGGCTTCAGATCACGATGGATCAACCCTTTGCGATGGGCATGCTGGACCGCCTCGCAAACCGGCAGCAGCAACTGGATGCGTTGCTCCAGATTCAGGCCGCGGGCATGCGCCCAATGCGTGATCGGAACGCCATCGATGAACTCCATCGCGAACCAGGGCCGGCCGTCATCGAGTGTTCCGGCATCGTGTACGCGGGCGATGTTCGGGTGTTCCAGTACCGCCAAGGCCTGGCGCTCGGCGCGGAAGCGGGCGCGGGTCTGCTCGCTGTTCAACCCGAGCCGGACCAGCTTCACCGCGACCCGGCGGCGGACCGGCTGCTCCTGCTCGGCCAGGTACACCTGGCCCATACCGCCTTCACCGACCAGACGCACCAGCCGGTAGGGACCAATCTGCTCCGGAGGCGCGGCTGCCGGCGCCGCGCTCAGCTCGCCGGCAACATCGGCAAGCTCGTCCAGAACCTGCTCATCGGACTGTGTGCGCCCGCTCGACTGCAGCAGCGGCAGCAGGTCGGCGTGGATGTCCGGTTCGCTTCGGGCCAGCTCCCGCAGGCGCCGATCACGCTCGTGAGCGGGCAGCGCCTCCAGTTCGTGGAACAGGCGTTCAATGCGCTGGAAGCGCTCCTGCGCGCTCATCGCGCAGCTCCGTCGATGCACGGACGCGACTGCTGCGACTTCACCATCACGCCATGGCCCCTCCCGGATCCAATCTTGGTCTGCCGCGGTTGCTCAGGGCTCGAAGCCGTTACCGAAGATCAGCTCGCCGAGCCGGATGCCGATGAAACCCGCGGACCCAGCGACGATGATGCTGCCGTCGGGCTCGATCACGCAACGGCTGACCGTACTGGATACGCCAGGCGGCGTGATGTTGCTGAAGGTCTGGCCGCCATCGTCGGAAAGCATGACCAGGCCGCTGTTCGAGCCCAGCGGCTGACGCTCGCCGACGACAACGATGCTCTGCCCGCGCATGCAGACACCGCGCGCCCAGGTGCCGGCGCCGCCCGAGCCGACGATGTCCGGCAAGTCGTGCACAAGCCAGGAATTGGCGTAGGGATTGCCGACGCTGACGTAGATCTTCCCTCGATTGCTGTCCTGATCAATGCCGACCGCGACAACGCGAGCGGCGTTGGCGGCGACGCCCCACATCTCGCCGGTCCATCCAGTGTTGGGCAACGTCTGGATCACCCACTGGTACGGCGGCGCGCCGGCCGTGGTCGGTGGCAGGAACACCCGCGGCGGCTCGGCGATTGTGCTGCCGACCGCAATCAATTGGTCGTTGCGCTCGGTCATGTCCAGGATCTGGAACAATGGACTCGGCGGTACCGTCCAGGTCGACGCCGATACGCCCGTGGTCGGGGTCGGTCGATACAGGATGTCGGTGCTGTTCAGGGCTTCGGCAATGGCCCGGCCATCGGCCAGCTCGCGATAGGTGCCGACGTGGAACAGTCGGCCGACCTGGCTGGCGCCTTCCAGGATGACGCTGGCTGCGATTGGAGTGGTGGCGGTGTCCAGCCGCAGCACCATGTTCCAGGTCGAGGCCTCGAAACCGGCCACGTACAGGGCGCCATCGTGGCCGCGCGAGATCGAGCTGACGCGAAATTGCTGATTCAGCAGATCAGGCGGGTTGACTATGACCTGCGCCCAGGAATGCCCGCCGTCGTCGCTCGCGTGCAGACCATAGCCCGCTGCCGCCGTGCCGCAGCCGACCCAGAGGCGGCCATCCGGATCACGATGCAGGGCGTCGGTTCGATTTCCACCCGGGCAGGTATGACTGCGGATCACCCAGGAACCGGCCTGCATCGGCAGGCTGGCCCAGCTGTCATCATCATCGACCCAGGACGGATGTCCGGCGTCCGCAAATGCCTGCGCCGAGAAAGCGAAAACGCCCAACAGGGCGGAAAGTGTCGCAACAAAGCCGATTCGAGACATGATCAGGGCTCCCTCGCCGTGGATGAATTACCGACCCGCTGCCAGGCAGCACGCGGTCGGCACACCCTCTTTGATACGGCGAGCCCGGGCGCTAGCCCCTCACTCACGTTCTCGGCGCAGTTGTGCCATCAACCAACGCCGAGCGAAACTCCAGTCGCGTTCGGCCGTCGCCAGCGATATACCGAGCCACTGCGCAATCTCCGGCATCGTCGCGCCCCAGAACACGCGCAAGCGGACCAGATCGGCCTTGCGAGCATCCAGTCGCTCCAATTCCTCCAGGATCTCGGGCACCTCGTCCAGGTCAATCCCCGGCTCCCCGGCTGCCACCGAGAGACTCACCCGAGCCAGATCGCCGCCCCGCTTCTGCGCATGACGCCGGCGCTGATAGTCGATCAATGCCCGCGCGATGGTCTTCGTCGCGTAGGCAAAAAAGTGGCGGCGGTTCTCGAAGCTTCGCGGCGACTCCAGCAGCTTGAGCAAGGCATCATGGGCAAGCATTCGGGGTTCAAGCGTCAGCGCGGCACCATCGCTCTGGTATGGGACCATTTCATGGGCAGCGATCCGCTCCAGGCGCTGCACCACGGCATTCACCAGTGCCGTATCGGCACTGTGGTCACCCTCGGCAACGCGAGCCAGCAACAACGTAATCTGTGCCTCGTCGCCAGCACGCGTTTCGCTCATCTTCAGGACGCTCCTCCGCCTGCATCTCGCCCGATCGGCTTCGAGCCCGATCCGAAGCCGCAGCCCGCCGCGACACCGGCACATAGCCTACACGAGTATCGGCGCACGGATGCCTGCGGGAATATCACCGGGCAATTGATCAGATCCAGATGCGCGTGATCAATGCCTTTACCGTCAGCTTTCACCAGCAGCGAGAACCTGGGACTCAGATGTGTCGGTGCCCTCGACGATTCGCAGACTGAGCTCGTCGCCGACGCGGAGGGTGCGGTTCGAGTACCAAGTCATATGCACGTTCTTGGGTTCGGAGTCGCGCGACGTGAGACCGGTAAGGTGCGTCTCAAGGCAGTAACCCTCCTTGACGTTGGACGTTCCCCGCGACTCGCTGCCCAAGACGCCTACCGCTGTGACCGTATGCGACAGAACGCTGAGTTCGTGCGCGCCTCCGCGAGCAACGAGTTCGCCATTCAAGCGAATTTCGAAGACGATCATGGTGAGAACCAACACCATTCATCACGCGCGTGAAGCTTTGCACGTGGCGGGCATGAATTTTTCGGACTCCCTGCGCACGCTGAGTTCAAAGGGATCACGACCTGGTCCACTGTAGTGAGAAGATGTTGCCCT
>CAZFUH010000218.1:0-7321 GCA_964522235.1 uncultured Rhodanobacteraceae bacterium | reverse complement strand
CCGCGCAGGCTCCTAGCCCAGGCGGCTGCTCAGGCGCTGAAGCAGATCGCGAGCCAGCACGGCGCCACCCTCGACGCGCACCACCGTACCTTCAGTGCCCGGCTCGACGACCAGGTTGAATTGCTCCTGCACGCGTTGTTCGCGCTTGAACATGCGCCGAAACATTCCCTGCGCAGGCTGGGCTCCGGTCATCGAGACCTGATAGCGGCCAGCGGCCTGATCGGCATCGAGGATCTGGACATTGTCGCCCATGCGCTCCAGCGCCAGACCAACCCGGCGCCAGACACTGTCGACACTGTCGTCCAGAACCAGGGTTGTCATGGTCGGCCCGCCGACGCGGCTTCGTGCCGCCGGCGCAGCGGCGCCCCGGCGCGAAGCCTCGGCCGACAGTTCGGGAATTCGCAGCGCGTCATCGACCGGCGGTCGACTCAGATCCGCTGGCACCTGCAATGGCGGCTGGTTGTGGGCGTCGTGATAGGGCACCTCGCGACGGCTGAACACGCCACAGGCGCTCATCATTGTGGTGATCAGAAGCAGCAGCACGACGGAGGAAACTCGAAGCGTCATCGGATGGTCTCATTCAGGCCGCCGGATTCGGCGACGCGGCGGACAATTCCGCCAGGATCGTATCGGCCTGCGCACGCAGGCGTTCGGACAGCGTGGTCAGGGGCAGACGCAGCTCGGGACCACACAGACCCTGTCGCGACAGCAGCCACTTGACCGGAATCGGGTTTGGCTCGGCGGCCAGAAACCGGTACAACCCGGTCAGACTGGCATCGATCGCCTGCGCCGGCTCGGCGCGCCCAGCCCGGGCATGATCGCACAGATCGGCAAACCGACCAGGAACGACGTTCGCCGCCACCGAGATGACCCCGTCGGCGCCGGCAAGCATGGACGCACAGGCGCTGTCGTCATCGCCACTGAGAATGGCGAACTCCTCGCCACGCAGCGCCAACAGATCGACCATCCGGCCCGGGGTAGCAACCGCCTCCTTGATTCCGACGATGCCCGGCCGCACGGCGAGCCGCGCTACGGTCTCGGGCAACAAGTCGCAACCAGTACGACTGGGCACGTTGTACAGCATCACCGGCAGTCCGCCATGCTCGACGACCTCCAGATAGTGCCGATACAGCCCGTCCTGGGTCGGCCGCACATAGTACGGAGTCACCACGAGAGCGGCATCGACGCCGCAGTCGCGGGCCAGCCGGGTCATCCGCACCGTCTTCGCGGTGCCGGCCGTGCCGGTGCCGGCCAGCACCGGCAGCCGACCGGCGACGTGGCCAACCGCGATCTCGAGCAGGCGCCGGTATTCGCTCTCGTCGAGCATCGCCGCCTCGCCGGTCGAGCCGGCAACCACCAGGCCGTGCGTTCCCGCCCGAAGATGCCAGTCGAGCAGGCGTACGAACGCCGCTTCATCCAGCGCTCCATCGCTGCCGAACGGCGTGATCAGGGCACATAGACTGCCGGTGATCTTCATCGCTGGCATCCGGCCACGGCCCCGACCACGCTCGACCGTGACTTCCAAAGATGAACGGCACACTGCGCCCGAACCGGCTTTAAACGGTCATGGCGGATGCCCCGTGCGCCGGCTAGCGCGCTGGTGACCACGGCAGAACGAAGACTGCAATGCGGGTTCGGCTTCAAGGCCTTGGGCTTTCCTGGGGAGCCGCGGCATGTTACTTGCGGCCGTAACAGGGCGGCAAGTATGCTGCCGGCGGCAATTCCGCAGCGGTACATCGTCAGGAACCAGGCATTGAAAGAACAGCCCAAGCGCAGCCGTCCCAACGAAAACTACCTGCTGATCAATGCGTTCGCTCCGCGCGCCGAATCGCCCCTGGTTCGTCTCGCGCGCCGGATCAGCGAGTCGGGCTGCAATCTGGTCGAGGCACGACTGGCGACCCTGGGCCAGGAAGTCAGCGTACAGGCCTTGGCTCAGGGTTCGTGGGACGCAGTCGCGAAGCTGGAATCAGCCCTGGCGCGGATGGAACGCGACGAAGGCGCGCGCGTGGTGTATTTCCGTACCAGCGTCCGCGAGGCCCAGGGCACCGCCCTGCCCTATATCGTCGAAGTGACCTCGGCGGACAAGCCTGGCGTGTTGTACCAGTTGGCCGAATTTTTCGAACATCACGGCATCAGCATCGAGAACATGAGCTGCAGCCGCTACCGCGCCAGCCAGACCGGTGCCGACATCTTTTCCGCGCAATTCACCGTCGGTGTTCCGGTCGATACTCATATCGCCGGGCTGCGCGACGATTTTCTCGAGTTCTGCGACGGCCTGAATCTCGATGCCATTCTCGACCCGATGAAATACTGATCCGATGAATCCTGGCGACGCACTGAAAACACTGTCCGGGCTGCAGCTGAATTCGACCGGCAGCGCCGATCTGCGGATCGATGATCTGATCGGAACTGCGCTGGTGCTGTTCTTCTACCCGAAGGACAACACCCCCGGCTGCACCAACGAATGCCGGGACTTTGCCGCCGTGCACGATGAATTTGCCGCACTCGGCGTTCGTGTATTCGGTGCCTCGCGCGACAGCCTTGCCAGCCACCAACGCTTTCGCAGCAAGTTCGAGCTGCCGTTCGACCTGATTTCCGACCCGGACGAACACTTGTGCCGAGCCTTCGACGTATTGAAGGAAAAGAACATGTACGGACGCAAGGTGTTCGGCATCGAACGCAGCAGCTTTCTGTTCGACGCCGACGGCGTACTGGTGCAGTCCTGGCGCAAGGTCAAGGTGCCTGGCCACGCCGAAGCCGTGCTGGCTGCGGCGCGGAACGCTTGAACGCGACAGCGCGACCCGGACACCGGTGCCGGCCAGCCGGCCGAAGTCGGACCCTTCTTCTCCCAACCATGGCCACGTGACCACCGTGAGCAAACGCACCTACGTGCTCGATACCAACGTGCTGATGCACGATCCGACCGCGCTGTTCCGCTTCGAGGAGCACGATGTCCTGCTGCCGATGATCGTCCTGGAGGAATTGGACGCAGCCAAGAAAGGCACATCCGAAGTCGCCCGCAATGTGCGCACGGTCAGCCGCTTCCTGAACGAGCTGATCGAGGCCAATGGCGACGGCCCGCTGCTGGACGGCGTGCCGCTGTTGCGCCCTGGCGAACTGCGCCTCAACGTCGGCAGCGAGTATGGCCGGCTGTATTTCCAGACCAGCCCGGCAAACGGCAACGGCACCGGACTGAAGAGCGCGCCGGACAACCAGATCATCCATGCCGTGCTGGCGCTGCGCGAGCGACTGCCCAGCCATCCGGTGGTGCTGGTGTCCAAGGACATCAATCTGCGGATCAAGGCCAGCATCTTCGGCATCCCGGCCGAGGACTACGAAAACGACCGCGCGCTGGACGACTTCAGTCTTCTGTACACCGGCCTGACCGAACTCGACGATGAATTCTGGCAGCGCCACACCGACCTGCGCTCATGGTCCGAACGCGGCCACACCTACTACGAACTGGAACTGGGCGAGCAAGAGGACTGGCACCCGCAGCAGTTTCTGTATTTCAACGGTGAGGACGACCTCGAGCTTCGCGTGCTCAGACGCGATGACCGGCGCGTCGTGCTGCAGATCCTCGACGACTTCCGGCAAGGCAACCACACGGTTTGGGGCGTCAGCGCGCGCAACCGCGAGCAGAATTTCGCCCTCAATGCGCTGATGGATCCGGAAGTCGATTTCGTCACCCTGCTCGGCACCGCCGGTACCGGCAAGACCCTGCTCGCCCTCGCTGCCGGCCTGGCTCAGACCATGGATCAGCAGCGCTATCGCGAGATCATCATGACCCGCGCCACGGTCAGCGTCGGCGAGGACATCGGTTTCCTCCCCGGTACCGAGGAAGAGAAGATGACGCCGTGGATGGGCGCCCTGACCGACAACCTCGAAGTGCTGACCAATCCGCAGGAAGGCGGCACCTGGGCACGGCAGGCGACCAATGACCTGCTGGCGGCACGGATCAAGATCCGCTCGCTGAACTTCATGCGCGGCCGCACCTTCCTGAGCCGCTACGTGATCATCGACGAAGCGCAGAACCTGACGCCGAAGCAGATGAAGACCCTGCTGACCCGCGCCGGACCGGGCACCAAGATGATCTGCCTGGGCAACGTCGAACAGATCGACACGCCGTACCTGACCGAGACCACCTCCGGCCTGACCTATGCCGTCGATCGCTTCAAGCACTGGGCGCACAGCGCCCATGTCACCTTGCGTCGCGGCGAACGCTCGCGTCTGGCCGATTTCGCATCCGAGGCCCTATGAGCGACCAGATGCAGGGCTACGAGCCCGTCCCGCTGCGCCAGTACGCCGAGGGCGCGTACCTGGACTATTCGATGTACGTGGTTCTGGACCGCGCCCTGCCCTTCGTCGGCGACGGCCTGAAACCGGTACAGCGGCGCATCGTCTACGCGATGAGCGAACTGGGCCTGTCCGCGGGCGCGAAGCCGAAGAAGGCCGCGCGTACCGTCGGCGACGTGATCGGCAAGTTCCATCCGCACGGCGACAGCGCCTGCTACGAGGCCCTGGTGCTGATGGCGCAGCCATTCTCGTACCGCTACCCGCTGATCGACGGCCAGGGCAACTTCGGCTCGCCCGACGACCCGAAATCGTTTGCCGCGATGCGCTACACCGAGGCTCGTTTGACGCCGTTCACCGAGCTGCTGATCCAGGAACTCGGCCAGGGCACGGTCGACTGGCAGGCAAACTTCGACGGCACCCTGGAGGAACCGAAGTTCCTGCCGGCACGAGTGCCGAACGTGCTCCTCAACGGCGTCACCGGCATCGCCGTCGGCATGGCAACCGACATTCCGCCGCACAACCTGCGCGAGGTGGTCAGCGCCTGCATCCATCTGCTCGATGCACCGCAGGCCAGTCTGCGCGATCTGTGCGAGCACATCCAGGCACCGGATTTCTCGACCGAAGCCGAGATCATCACGCCCCGCGAAGACATCCTCAGGGTCTATGAAACCGGCGGTGGCAGCATCCGGGCGCGCGCCGTATACGTACGCGAAAACGGTTACATCGTGCTGACCGCGCTGCCACACCAGGTCAGTCCGGCGAAGATCGTCGAACAGATCGCGCAGCAGATGCGGGCGAAGAAACTGCCGCTGCTGGAGGACGTTCGCGACGAGTCCGATCACGAGAACCCCGTGCGCCTGGTGCTGATTCCGCGCAGCAACCGGGTCGACGCCGACGAGCTGATGAATCACTTGTTCGCGACCACCGACCTGGAAAAGAGCTACCGCGTCAACTTCAACGTGATTGGCCTGGACGGCAAGCCGCAGGTCAAGAACCTGCGCACGATGCTGGTGGAGTGGCTGGAGTTTCGGACCACGACAGTACGCCGGCGGCTGGAACATCGCCTGGGCCGGGTCAACCGCCGCCTGCACCTTCTGGCCGGCCTGCTGATTGCGTATCTGAATCTGGACGAAGTGATCCGCATCATCCGCACCGAAGACAAGCCCAAGCCGGTGCTGATCGCACGCTTCCAGCTCAGTGACGAACAGGCTGAGGCGATCCTGGAAACCAAGCTGCGACACCTGGCGCGGCTGGAGGAGATGAAGATCCGCGGCGAACAGGAGGAACTGGAGCGCGAGCAAAACCGCATCGAAGGCATCCTCGGCTCCAAGACCAAGTTGAAGAAACTGATCAAGGACGAACTCAGTGCCGACGCCGAAGCACACGGTGATCCGCGCCGCTCGCCCCTGGTCACGCGCGGCGCCGCGCAGGCGCTGTCGCTGACCGAACTGACGCCCTCCGAAGCGGTAACCATCGTGCTGTCGGAAAAAGGCTGGGTGCGCGCCGCCAAGGGCCATGACGTCGATGCCGTCAATCTGTCCTATCGCGAAGGCGATCGGCTGCTCGCCGCCGTCCCTGGTCGCAGCAACCAACAGGTGGCATTCCTGGACTCGACCGGCCGCAGCTATACCGCGCCTGCCCATGGCCTGCCATCGGCACGCGGCAATGGCGAGCCGCTCACCGGCCGTTTCACACCAACAAGCGGCGCCCGCTTCACCGGCCTGGCCTGCGCAACCGAAGACGCCTTGTACGTACTCGCCTCCAGCGCGGGCTACGGCTTCGTAACCCGCTACGGCAACCTGCTCGGCCGGCAGAAGGCCGGCAAGCAAATCATCGCCGTACCGGCCAAGGCAAGCACGCTGCAACCAGCGCCGGTGCTCGACCACGACGACGACCTGGTCTGCGTCGCGACCAATGCCGGCCACCTGCTGGTGTTCCGCGTCGCCGACCTGCCGGAACTGGACAAGGGCAAGGGCAACAAGCTGATCGACATCCCGAAGAAGGCGGCGAGCGCCGGCGAGCACGTAGTCGGCATCGCCGTCGTCGGCACCGGCCGCGAACTGATCATCCATGCCGGCAGCCGCTACCTGCGTTTCAAGCCAGCCGACCTCGACCACTACGTAGGCGAGCGCGCGCAGCGCGGCCGCGTGCTGCCACGCGGCTTCACTCGTGTCGACCACGTCGAGGCGCTTTGATGGCGGTAGAATCGCGACTGTCCCGGATCTGACCCACCTGCCCCGGCATCTGCCGGGCTGGTCCCATTCAGGCACCCTGGAGTCAACGGCCGCAACGGGGAGGAAAGGCCAATGAATCCGCTTACATCGGTTCGGCGGTAGGACTCGGCGCGCTCATCTTTCTGGGGACGGCCCGCTCGGAGGAAGCGGACCATCAATACTATCCCTTCCCTGCCGGCAAGGATCCCACCATCCTGTTGATGCCCGCAGACCTGGAGTACGTAGGCGCGTTCCGACTCCCGGTGCAGTTCCAGTACTCCGAAGGAGCCATGACCTACAACCCGGATGGCGATCCGGACGGCGCCAACGACAGCTATCCGGGCTCGCTGATCGTGGGGGGACAAATGACCGCGAATGCGGGCCGATACGGAGAGGTGAGCGTCCCGACGCCGTCCACGAGCCGGATACTGAGCCAGCTTCCCGTGGCGACGAACCTTCACTCGGTCACTGCCCTTGGCGCGAACCTGGCGGGCTCGAACTCCGGTATCCATACGATGGCTGTGGAGTACCTGGAGGCCCGCGCTGACCAAGCCTCTGCCAAGCTCTATGTGGCGCACGGGAACGGCTATGTTTTCAAAACGCTGACGGCGACCTACGGCATCTCGGACGCGGACTTTACCAATCCGCAAGGCGGCTGGTTCTTCACGGCCGACGACAACAACCGACACTGCATAAACGACTATATCTTCTCGATCCCGAAAGTCTGGGCGGATGCCCACGCGTCTGGCCGCGACCCAGTGTAGTGCGTCGCTCTTGGCGGCCCTTTCAGCGGGTCAGCAAAGGGCCAGCCG
>CAZFUH010000217.1:6160-7336 GCA_964522235.1 uncultured Rhodanobacteraceae bacterium | reverse complement strand
GGGCAGGGTGCCAGGTAACGCCTGGGCGGCGCGAGCCGACGGAAAGTGCAACAGAGAGCAGACCGCCGATGGCCCGCAAGGGATCAGGCAAGGGTGAAACGGTGCGGTAAGAGCGCACCGCGAGTCCGGCAACGGACCGGCACGGCAAACCCCACCCGGAGCAAGGCCGAATAGGGATCCCATGACGTTGCCCGCGTCGGATCCGGGTAGGCCGCTAGAGGCGTGCGGCGACGCACGTCCCAGAGGAATGACCGTCCTCGACAGAACCCGGCTTACAGGCCGACTCCAACCACCAGCAATGCCCAGACGGCCCGCTCCGGACCGTCTGGGCATCGCTTCCTGGGCATAGTCCCATCCGGCGTAGCTACAATCTGGGTACAGCCTATACACAACAGCTAGCGAACATATTCGGTCAGCGTGCGTCCCAGTATGGAATGCAAGTGCATAAGTTGATCGAGAGATCTTTTGGCTTGCCAAACAACATTACGTACTCTGTAGCCAACATGGTTCCTACGGCAACCAGGGTTCACACGCAGATTTCCGCTGCGCATAGTTCCAATATCACCACCCACGCGGAGCAGGTAATGAGACTCAGGGAGTATTGTGCGCTGCTTCTTCAAAGAGGATATGGCGCTACCGTGCCGGTTGGTCAGGCCAAGCAGTTGATAGACCAATACGCAACAAAGATCCCATGAGTAAGCCATCGTTCGTACTGGTGCTATATCCAATGAGGCACCATGGCGCGGCTCTGGAGTCCTGGCGATGGCCAGATACCGTGCGTTCTGAATTCGGCGGTTTCGAACAGAGATCCGGGCAGATTTGGCTGGACGCCGCGTCCGAATCGCCGGAAAGGTTGTTCGACTTAATGGCGGAGGCGAGTCTGCCGAGACCTTGCACTTCCCTTCTGGGTTACGCGACGAGGGGAGCTCTGGGGCCGCATCAATGGTTTCAATTGCGACTTCGGGAAACAGCGGAGCTGCTGCAGGAAACAGACAACTATATCGACCAAGAAGCTTGTGGATGGGCTTTTCCCATGTTGAGGACAGGTATCTCGGGATGCATGAGAGGAGGCAAGTCGAGACGGACCCCATATCGGTTTCCGAAGCGTTATAAGGCGCCGAAGTATGACCTTTTCTGGATTGCGCCTGGCCCCAGAATAAGTGGCGGCGTATTCGG
>CAZFUH010000217.1:0-6060 GCA_964522235.1 uncultured Rhodanobacteraceae bacterium | reverse complement strand
GTCGATTTGCATGAAGACGATCTCCAGGTGATCAGGGAGGTCCGTGTCGGGGATAGTGTGGCGTATTCAGATTTTTGGCCCCCGATCGTGTCTCGTAAGTTCATTGACCTTGTTTCCGCGTCTGACCTGACGGGGCTCGACAAGGGAGGTGCCGGAGGAAAATATGAACCGTTTGTCACGAAATCCTTTGCTGAACAGATGAATGCATGGCGGCCCCAATACGTCTAGTCTGCCCGAGACGTCGATGCTCAGTCGGACGGTTCAGGGGGTGCCGGTGATCTTGGTACTGGATAGTTTCAAGAACCGCGTGATCGAAGCTCGGCTAACAGGGCTGGAGCTGCGGCGCGAGTTCTTCGATTCGAAGCCGTGGCGCTGTTAGGCTTGCATATGGTTCAGGAGATTGGGGAGGGGGGACATGACACCGCAGGACTATGCCAAGTGCGTCGAACGCGCCTCCGATACCGGCAATTGGCAGCAGCAGGAGTCGTTGTTGCGTGAGCTCTGCCAGGCGTTTGCCGACCGTCGCGACTGGAATGGTTTAAAGCAGTTCTTCGAGGACGTCCTGCGTACCGCCGTGTCGATGGACGTAGGGGATCAACTCCGGCCATTGTTCAGCGGGCTCGCCGCGTTCAAGAGCGAGCTGACCGATGCGTTCGAGTTGGCTGCGGCCAGCGCAAAAGCCAATTCGCAGATCCAGGCGATCTATTTCGAATACTTCTTCGATGGCGGTGATGGGTCGATAGGAGCCTTCTACCTATGCACGCGGTATGCAGCTGATGAGGACGACTGGGCTGCTCACTTCGATCCAGACGGCGTGATCACCGGGCCCAGTGTCCAGAACTTGCTGAATTTCGATCCGGATATGGAGTGGGACGAACCGGAGATTTCGTTCGTGAATGCCTACGCGCACGCTTGTCTGCTGGCTACCCTCGGCGAGACCCTGGATGCACAGCGCTACCGGGAACTGCCGGTCGGATTCGCTCAGCACGACGGTCAGATCGTCCACATTGGTCAGTAGGCCATGCTCTGATGTTAGGCCCATCCTGTGTCTTGGACCCAGATTGATGCTTCGATTTCTGATTTCCAGGCTGCCTGAAAGTCAGGCTCAAACCATATCACAGCAGGTTCTGAAGTCGTTGCCGGGTCGACGCTTGTTGCAGGCTGCGGCCGGTCACCCCGGAGTCGACAGCCTTCTGCTCAGTTGCGCAGAAGGCAGGGTCAAGGCAGGAACGCGTAGCTTTGCAATGGCGTCTCGAATCCTGGCCGGTGAGATTCATTGTCGAGGCCAAACGGAAGTAAGGCGCCAGGCTCAGGTATGTGCAGCGTCGAGTAAGCGAGAGTTCGACCGTACATGCATCGCCATACATGCGCATGTCTGGGGTCAGGAATTGTGCGAGCAGGTGTGCGTCCAGGCCTGGGGGAAGCTGGGAAAGGAGCGGCGAACCTGGATGCAGTCGGATGAGCGCAGCCGTACCGATCGCTTCGGCATCGACGTCGAGTTCATGAACCTGTTTGTTGATTGCGAACAGCCGGTCTACGAGGAGATTGAAGTGGTCGGAACGCCGTTGGCCGGTCGGATACTGCGTTTGCTGCAAGAGTGAAGTAGTCGCTCAAACGTTGTCGAGAACGGGCTTGAAGTGCCTGGTCTGCAAGCGATTCGAGCGCTTGCTCGGATGCCGGTCAGGGGCTGGGACAATTCGCGCCGTTGATGCTCCTGCAGCGTATCGGCACGGGGTTTGGTGCCACACCTGGAGATCGACATGGCATTGCACGATATCGTCTACCGGTGGGAGCAATGGCGCGAGGTCTTCGGTTCGCCGAGCAGCCGGCAGCGCAAGAAGCTCGGCGAACGGCTCCGGAATCAGCCGGCGCTGTTGTACTGGGGCGATTCCTGGTTCATGACGCCGCTGTACTTGAATCTGGCGGCGCAGAGCATGAGCCGCATTGACGGCGTTGCGATGGTGATCGGCAAGCCCGGCGCGACCGCCGAGAATCTGTTCAGCAAGCGCTCGATCCGGGCAATTGTCCAGCGCCTGCTGAACAATCCGTTCGACGTGTTGTGCATCAGTGCCGGCGGCAACGATGGCTTGTCCGAGCGTCTGGACCAGGTGTTCGGCAAGCAGTGGAACGGGCCGAAGCTGAGCGCCGGCGCAGCGTTCAAGCACCTGGAGCAAGCCGGGGTGTTCAAGAACCTGTTGCAGCACTACAGCGCGTTGCTGACCGCGTTGGCGCCGGTCAAGAAGCAAAGGCCGACGTTCCGCGTCCTCGGTCACGGCTATGCGCCGCTGTTGCGGATCGGGGTCGCCGGCGACTTGAGCAAGGCCAATATCGGCTTGATCGCGGTTCTCAAGCGCAACGTCGGGCCCTGGTTGTGGGGCCCGATGCAGCGGGTTCTGGCCAGCAAGCAGGATGGCAAGGCATTCGCGGATCAGATGATGCTCGACGGCTTTCGCGGCCAAGTGCTGGAGCCGCTGGCGAAGAAGTTTCCTGATCTGTTCGATTTCGTCGATTTCGAGCAGGTGGTCGCGGTCGGCAAACCATCGTTCTGGTATGACGAGATTCATCCAACCGAAAAAGGCTTCGCCGAGCTGGCTCCGGTGTTCAATGCAGGAGTCCGCGCCGCCTTGCCGGCGCAAAAACGCAACGCCGTTCGTTGACGAGGGAAGTTCATGACTGAGCCATCCACCGATCGCCGCCGCAGTCGCCGCCTGGTGCTGCCCGATTCCGCGCTGCCGACTGAATGTGATCTGGTCATGAAAGGCGGCATCACCAGCGGCATCGTTTACCCACGGGCCGTAGTCGAGTTCGCGCGGCGCTTCAAGTTGCGTTCGATTGGCGGTGCTTCGGCCGGCGCGATCGCTGCAGCTGCGGCCGCCGCGGCGCAATACGGCAAGAACGGCGGTAGCGACCGTTTCGCGGAACTGGAGCAGCTTCCGGAGTGGCTGGCCGGCGATGGCGACGCGCGGATGACACCATTGCTGAGTCTGTTCCAGCCGCAACCCGGATTGCGGCCGCTATATCGTTGGTTGCTCGATGGCTTGTCGGGCGACCGTTACAGTCGTTGGCGCACCGCCGTGTGTTGGCTGGGTGCGGCTGTCCGGCGATTTCCGTGGCAGGCCGCCGGTGCCGTGCTGCTGGTGCTGGCGGTCCAGGCTCTGTATCGCGTTGTCGCCGACCAATCGTGGTTGCCTGGGTCGGTGTCGGCGCTGGTTTGCACCGTGGCGCTGCTCATTGTTGCGGCGGTGATCGGCGGCCTGCTCGGCGTCGCCATCGCCCTGATGCGCAAGCTGCCCCGTCATGGTTTCGGCATCTGCAGCGGCATGCGTCATGAGCGCGCGGCGGCCTTGACGCCTTGGCTGCACGAATTGATTCAGCGACTGGCTGGTCGCGATGCCGACGGCGCGCCGCTGACTTTCGGTGATCTGTGGAGCGGCGAGCACCGGCCCGGTACCGCGAATCCGGGTTCTTCATCGTCGGCGCGACGTGATATCGATCTGCGCATGATGACGACGGCATTGTCGCAGGGGCGCCCGTACAGTTTTCCCCTGGAACCTGGCGACCGCTTCTACTTCGACGAGGGCGAGTTCCGGGCGCTGTTTCCGGCCCAGGTGGTCGACTGGCTGCTGGCGTATCCTGGGGCGCGCTGTGATCCGCGTGTGGATCTTCCGGACCGCTGTCCGTTGCCGGCGATGGCCGATCTGCCGATCATCGTGGCCGCGCGCATGAGCTTGTCGTTCCCGCTGCTGATCGCCGCTGTGCCGCTGTACCGCTGCAATCCGAGAACCAGGCAGGAGGAAGCGATCTGGTTTTCCGACGGCGGCATCTGCAGCAATTTCCCGGTGCACTATTTCGACGCGCCGCTACCGTCGCGACCGACTTTTGCGATCAATCTGACCGACGACCTGTTCTTGCCCCGAGGTCGGGAGCCGGTCGATCCGGACGATTTCGTCCAGGTCCCGCGCAGCAACGGCGATGGTCAGGATCATCACATCGTCGCGCTTGCGCGCAGGCGCGACAGCGGCTTGTTGGCGTTCTTCAACGCGATCATCCAGACCTTGCACAACTGGTCGGATAATACCCAGCTGCGGGTGCCGGGCTTCCGGGATCGCGTTGCCCATGTCCGGCTGCGCAAGGACGAAGGCGGTCTGAATCTGAAGATGAGTCGCGAGTTGATTCTTCGTCTGGCCGAGCGCGGTCGTCATGCCGCCTTGCAGTTGATCGACGGTTTCCTGCCGCGTTCGGCCTACCAGCACGATACGACCTGGCAGAATCATCGCTGGGTGCGTTTCCGGACCAGCTTCACCCTGATCGAGGAAACTCTGGTCGGCCTGCTGCGCAGCCATCGACGCTTTCAGGACCAGCCGACCAGCATCGACGCTCTGCACGGGCAGGCGCCAAGCTACTCGTACCGATCGAAGAAGCGAACCCAGGCATCCCGGGAGGCTTACCAGCGAATCATCGCCCTCGCCGAGAGTCTGGAAACCCTGCGCGGCCAGCAGCCGGCAGCGCCGGGCGGCGAGCCTGAGCCGATCTTCAACCCAAGCCCGACGCCGGCGCCGAGGCCGCGTTCACAACAGCGCATCCGGCCACGCATGTAGCAACGATCAGTTCTCGTGCATCACTCGAAGTCGTGGTCGAAGATGTAGTCGGAAACAAACTTGCGAACGTTGCCGTCGAGACTGACCGAGTACAGATTCCCAGCCTCGTCCTCACCGAACCCGGCGACGTTCGAATGCGTCGTGAACTGCGTTTTTGGCCACGGGCCCGAGGCTGGTTCGGTCGCATACCAGACCCGGTTCGACCCGAAGTCGCCGAACCAGTAGACGCCGTGCATGCGGGCGATCGGGCCACGAAACATGAAGCCGCCGCTGATCGAACCACCGTCGCCGCGAGGATAGTCGAGCAAGGGCAGGGTCGAGCCCGGGAACGAGTTGACCGCATCGATGATGCACGGTGCCGTGGTCTTGTTGACCCGGAATCCCTCCATGCAACCCCAGCCGAAGTGCAGGCTCTGGCCGAGCGCGGACCGGCTCACTTCCTCGCGAGCACTCTGCCCGACGTCGCCGATGTACATGTCGCCATTGGCCCGGTCGAACGAAAAACGCCATGGATTGCGCAGGCCGGTGTGCCAGATCTCGTCGCAGGTGTTGGCGCTGCCGGAGAACGGATTGCCCGGCGGAATCGAATAGTTGGCGGGCATGCCGGCCGTTGCGCCGCACATCTCCGTGCTCGCGCTCGCCGTCGGTGTATCCACGTCCAGGCGCAGGACCTTGCCCAGCAGCCAATAGTTGGTGCCGCCGCCGGGCGTGCAGTTGGTCGGTGTACTGTCGGCCGGCTTCTTCCAGTTGCACAAGGCGAAACCATGGGGATCATTCTGCGGCCCGCCATCGCCGGAGCTGTAGTACAGATAGCCGTCCGGGCCGAAGTGCAGGTCGCCGCCGTTGTGGTTGCCGGCCAGATCGGGAACGCGCAGGATGTCCAGCCGGCTGGCTGGATCGGCCTGATTCGGGTTGCCGGCGGAGACCGTGAAGCGGGCAATGACCTGATCAGGTTGGGATCCCAGTTGCGGTTCGGCAGCGGGCGCGGTGAACGCGACATAGAAATAGCCGTTTACCGCGAACTGCGGATGAAAGGCGAGGCCGAGCAGGCCGGACTCGCTGTTGGTCGTCACCGACAGGCTGAGGAAGTTGCCCGGCAGTAGCGTCGGACTGCCGTCGGGGGCCAATTGAGCGATCCGGATCGCGCCACCCTTCTGGACGATGAAGACACGATTGCTGCCGTCACCGGCGTGACGAAGTGCCAATGGCTGGCTCAGGCCGCTGAGAAACGGTGCCAGAGCGAGATCCGGCGGCAGGCTCTGGGCGAACGCCGTAGCGGACGACAGCAGGATGGCGGGCAGGCTTAGGCGAAGCAGTTGCATGGCGAGTTCCCCCTGAACGTGTTGAAAAAAGCAGCCTACTCCGGTCGTTGCTCCTGAACGATCGCCGGTCCGGTTCCGACCGTCTGTGGTTCATCGTTCAGTCATCGGTCACATCGATGGCTGCGGTAACAGCAACTGCG
>CAZFUH010000216.1:0-7345 GCA_964522235.1 uncultured Rhodanobacteraceae bacterium | reverse complement strand
ATCCACGGACGCGGTGACCGCGATCCCGCGTTTGCACGCGCCGCACAGACGCTGGGGTCGGCTCTTGCCTTGCACGACAACCTGAGCACGCGCCTGCGCCTGGCCGAGGTGCTGACATGGTGGGGCAACGAGCGATACCACACCGGCCAGGCTCCGGACGAACTCCTGTCGCGCGCGATCGCACTGCTGGCGCCGGAACACGAGCGCTTGCCGGACGATCTGCGCATCCTGCAGCGGTTGGCGTTCGCGCACTGGACTCTGGGTCAATACCTGGCGGCCACCGGTATCGAAGCCGATGCCGACCTGGAGGCCGCCGAACGCCTTTACGATCGCGTTCTTGCCGTTGATCCGGGCCGCCGCAGCAGCCGTTTCAATCGCCTCAGCGTGCAGTTCACGTTGGCCCGTCACCGGCTGCAGCGCGGCGACAGCGCTGCCCAGGTGCTGGCGCGCGCGGAGGCCGGATTTCCCGGTCTCGACAGCGATCCGGACGATCTCGGCCTGGTCGTCCAGGCCGGCGCCCTGCGCCTGTTGCAAGCACGCGAGCACAAGCGCAGTGGCGGCGACGCCCGCGCCGACTTCGCTGCCGCCCGACAATTGCTCGGTCGCGCCCTGACCCATCCACGTGACCGCAGCGCCGCTGCCAGCCAGCTCGCCGATCTGATCGTCAGTGCACAGCCGGACGATTTCGGTGACGACATCTTCGCCGAGGATCTGCAGCGACTGACCGCGGTGCGCGAAGAGTTCCCCGACAATCGCGTGCTCGCCTTGCACCACGCACGCCTGCTGGCACTCGCAGCACGACGAGAGCCGGAACGCTGGTTGCAGGTCGCGCAGAATGCGCTGGCTGAAGTACGTCAGCACAGCGGCCGCTACCTGGCACCGTTTGCTGCCGAGTTTGCCGGGCTGGAGGCCCCCGAATAGCCGTTGCGCTTGCGTTCGCTGGCTCGCGCCCCAACCATGGCCTCATGTCCGTACTCCGCACCGGCCCAGTCGACCTCAACGCCCAACTGCTGGCCCGGCGCCGGGCCAGCGAAGACCGCTATCGGGTCGGCCAGGCCATCGGCCAGACCTGTGTCGCACTCGCGATTCTGGCCTGGATCCACATCATTCGCGATATCGGCGATCTGGAATTGGCGTGGGCGGCGATCCGACCCGGCTCCTGGGCCGGCTTGCTCGGCATCCTCACCGGCCCGCTGCTGCACAGTTCGTACAGCCACCTGATCTCGAATCTCGTGCCGCTGCTGCTGCTGGGCTCGATGGCTCGCTATGCCTATCCGCGGGCATTGCTGTACGCCTTACCAATCATCTGGATCGCTTCCGGGCTGGGAACCTGGCTGCTCGGCCGCCCCTCCCTGCATCTGGGCGCGAGCGGTCTTGCCCATGGCTTGATGTTTTTTCTGTTCATTGTCGGTCTGCTGCGACGCGACCGCCTGGCGATCGTCGTCGCACTGCTGACGTTCTTTCTGTACGGCAGCATGATCTGGACCATTTTCCCCGGCGAGCCCGGTGTGTCCTGGGAGGCGCATCTGTACGGCGCCGTTGGCGGCGCCGTGGCCGCGGTGCTGCTGCGCAAGCTTGATCCGCTGCCGTTCCGCGCTCCGTACAGCTGGGAGCTGGAACCGGACGACAACGACGCTGAGTCGCCGTGGCGCGCCGACGAACCGATCTTCGATGCCGAACCGCCGTCACCGCGACTGTCCTCGCGCGACACCATTCACTGAATCCCGCGAACAAGTCTCTAAAGGGGCAGCGGCAACCCTCCTGGCGCCTTGACGATACGCAGCACAAAGCTGGAGTTGACGTCAGCGACCCCGGTCGCATTGAGCAGCCGGTCGAGCAGAAAGCGCTGGAAATGGTCCAGATCGCGCACCACGACCTGGAGCAGATAGTCCATGTCGCCGGTCAGTGCGTGGCAGGCGACGACCTCGTCCCAGGTTGATACCGCCGTCGCAAAGGCGTCGATCGAGGTCGAACCGTGCTTTTCCAGTTGCACGCGCACGAAGGCGACCAGACCCAGACCCAGGGCAACCGGGTCCAGACGGGCGCCATAGCCGGTGATGACGCCGTCACGCTCCAGGCGTTGCACCCGGCGCAGGCAGGCCGAGGCCGACAGATTTACGCGCTCGGCCAACTCGGCATTGGCGATGCGCCCCTGACGCTGGAGCTGGGTCAGGATGGCCAGATCGATGCGGTCCAGGTGAATCATTCGAAGAAAGCCGGCGAGACTCGCTGATTATTGCGCCGCATCGGCGAGATTGCCATCGAATGCAAGCCTGTTGCGGAGAAATTTCGCTAGGATCGTGTGCAGCACTTGTATCGATCGAGGATCCGGTCATGAACACCAGCAGCCCACGTCGCGTCGAACACCAGCAAACCGACAAAGGCTATGTGCCGGTCTACACCACGGCCGTGGTCAACCAGCCGTGGGACCGCTATAGCGATGTCGACCATGGCACTTGGGCGACGCTGTTTGAACGTCAGATGGGCATCCTGCCCGGCCGCGCCTGTCAGGAGCACCTCGACGCCCTCGACGGACTGGAGATGAATGCGCGCCAGATTCCAAAATTCAGTGAAATCAATGCATTGCTCGAGAAGGCAACCGGCTGGACCATTATCGGCGTCGAAGGCCTGCTACCGGAGCTGACCTTTTTCGAGCACCTGGCCAATCGTCGCTTTCCGGTCACCTGGTGGATCCGCAACCCCGAGCAGATCGACTACATTGCCGAGCCGGACCTGTTCCACGATCTGTTCGGCCATGTCCCGCTGCTGTTCAACCCAGTCTTCGCCGACTACATGCAGGCCTATGGTCAGGGCGGCGTCAAGGCGCACGGCATCGGCGAGGACGCGCTGCAAAATCTCACCCGACTGTACTGGTATACGGTCGAATTCGGGCTGATTCAAAGCCGCCAGGGCCTGCGCATCTACGGCGCCGGTATCGTGTCGAGCAAAGGGGAATCGATTTACAGTCTGGAAAGCCCGGCGCCAAACCGGATCGGTTTCGATGCCCGACGGATCATGCGCACACGCTACCGCATCGACAGCTATCAGAAGACCTACTTCGTCATCGACGGTTTCGAGCAGTTGTTCGACGCCACCCGCCCGGATTTCACGCCGATCTACGCCGAACTCGCCACCCTGCCGGCGATTCCCGCGGGCACGATTCTGCCGGAAGACCAGGTTGTTCAACGCGGTACGGGCGAAGGCTGGGCCGACGGCGGCGACGTTTGAACATCGCCGATCCGGCGAAGCCGCCCGCGGCCGCTCCCGCGCCGCAGCATGACAGGCCGACGATGGCCGAGGATGATCGCCCCGGCGGCCATATCGGGTCGCAACGGGGTCAGGGATCGATCCCCGACCCCGCCTGACAACTCCGAAAATAAGGAGAATGGGGATGCCTGAGCTTCAATACATCATCGTTTGGTTGATCGTCGGCGGCGTGGCTGGTTTTCTCGCCGGCACACTGGTGCGCGGCTATGGGTTCGGGATGGTGGGCAATATCATCGTCGGTATCGTCGGCGCCTTCCTGGCCGGCTGGCTGTTGCCGCGGCTGGGCGTGACCTTCGACCTCGGCCATTGGTTGATCACATCGATCGTCTACGCTCTGATCGGCGCGGTGGTTCTGCTGCTGGTGATCGGCTTGATTCGCAAGGCGGCGCGCTGACATCGGTGCGGAAGCAATTAGGCAATAACAGGACGCCCCGCGAAACGGGGCGTCCTGCCAACACCGGACCTCCGGATCAGGAGTCCTCGGCGCCGGACGCGGCGGCGTCGACCGCTCGCGAAGCCGGTGATGGCGAGAACTGCTCCGGGGCAATCGCACCACCGGAGATGATGAAGCTCATCGCTTCATCCAGGGTCATGTCACTGGGCACCAGATCCTCGACCGGCACCAGTTCCAGATAGCCTGATGTCGGGTTCGGCGTCGTCGGAACATAGACCGCAGCCAGCTCGCGCCCACTGTTCGGATCGATCAAGGTCCGGGTGACCAGGCCCAGCGCCTTCATTCCCTTGTGCGGAAAATCGATGAACACCACACGCTGGGCGTTGTCCGGCTTGGTTTGCAGCACCTGCACCAGTCGTTTGGTGCCCCCATAGACGGCCTGCACCAGCGGAATCCGGGCGATCAGACGATCAAACAGTTCCAGCAGCCGGATACCGATCACGCGGTTGCCGAAATAGCCGAGCAGGTAGAAAAAGACCAAGGTCAGGACGACCCCGACCAGGGACTGCAGCCAATTCAGCCCGAGCCAGGAGACATGTTCGCCAAGTCCGCTGAACACCGGTCGTACCAAGGGGGCGCTGATTTTTGACAGCATGCCGAACACGAACGCCAGCACGATCCAGGTCAGCCAGATTGGGAAGAAGATCAGCAGTCCGGTGAGCAGATAGCGGCGAACACTGCGAGGCTTGTGCATGGTCGGAGTGTAGCCGGCCAGGTCCGGTCCAGCACCCGTCGGCATGACGGAAAATTCCGACCGAGCGCCGGCGCTGCTACACTACGCGGCCTTTACGGTCGCCGTGCCCGAGTCCTTTGCCGTGAACAAGTACGACATCGCCTTCCTGAAGAAATTTGCCGCCCTGATCGGTGGCTTCGTGGTTCTGACCTTTGTCCTGATCTTCGTCGCCATCGGCGTCCATGGTGGCAGCAAGCCGGACACGGCCCCGCCGGAACAGGTCGCTGCAGTCAACGCCCGGATCGCGCCGGTCGCTGGGGTCTATGCCGGCGAATCCGGTCAGATGGCCAAGGCCGCTGCCGAAGCCGCGGCTCTGGCTGCGGCACAAGCCCAGGTGGCTTATGGCGGTACCTTGGACGGTGCCGTCATCTACAACAACCTGTGCAAGACCTGCCACGACACCGGCGCCGGCGGTGCGCCGTTGATGACCCGGGCAGCCTGGGGGGCGCGTCTGAACCAGGACACCGAGACCCTGGTCCGGCATGCCATCGATGGCCTGCACGGGGAAGACGGCATCATGCCGCCGAAAGGGGGCAACCCGTCGCTGACTGACGAGCAGGTGCGGGTCTCAGTCGAGTGGATGCTCGCGAACCTGAACTGAGATCGGCGTGCCGATGGCCGTTGCCATGTCGCCTCGACGCCGCCCCAGGGCGGCGTTTGCGTCTGCGGCCCTGATCCTCTCCGTGCTCGCAGCCTGCGGCCGCAACGAAACGCCTACTGCTCAATCCAGCACCGAGGCGACAACCACGACCCGCTTCGTCTGCGGTGCGGCGGCGACGCCGATCCATCGCCTGGAACGCGAGGCCGGCGTGATCCGACAACGCCTGAATCCGATGATCGTCGATGTCGAAGGCGTCGTCGTCGGCAACTTCCAGGGCGGTCTTGACGGGTTCTTCCTGCAAAGCGCCGCCGGTGACGAGGACGACGATCCGGAAACCCCCGAAGGCGTGTTCGTCGAACATCGCAGTGAACAGCCGGCGCCGCGGCTGGGCCAGCGTCTGCGCGTTCGGGGCGCCTGGGCCGCGATCGAGAATCCAGCTCGGGGCGAGCTGGCATTGCGCCGGATCGAGCGGGTGCTCGATTGCGGTTCAGCGCCGCTTCCCGAAGCAATCGAACTGCGGCAGCCGCCGGTATCCTGGACCCACCTGGCCGGCATGCGCGTACGTCTGCCAGGACCCATGAGTCTGACCGGCAACGACAACCTGCTGCGTTTTGGTGAACTCTGGCTCAGCTTCGACGGCCGCCTGGTCGCGCCAACCGAGCAGGTGCCGCCCGGCGCCCAGGCACGAGCATTGGCCGATCGCAACCGGCATCGCCTGGTCATCCTCGACGACGGCCGACGCAGTCAGTTCCCCAGGGAGATCTGGCAACTTCCGCAGCAGCCGTCCGCTCAGGCACCTTTTCGAGCCGGCTCGCTCGTCTACGGCGTCGAAGCTGTCGTCGACTACCGCTTCGACGGTTGGCGCCTGCAGGCCACCGCGGCGGTCGAACGCGTCGACCAGGCGCTGCGACCAGCGGCACCTGCGCGCGACCCAACCCTGCTCCGCGTGGCCGGCTTCAACGTCCTGAATTTCTTCAACGGCGACGGCGGCGGCGGCGGCTTTCCGACCGAACGCGGTGCCGGCAGCCGTGTCGATCAGTTTCGCCAGCGCGACAAGCTGGTCGCGGCGATGACGGCCCTGGACGCCGACATCCTCGGTCTGATGGAGATCGAAAACGACGGACAGGGGCGCCTCAGCGCAATCGCGGAACTGGCACAGGCGCTGTCCGACGCCCATGCCGCGCGGTATGGTGGTAATCCGGATCTGCGCCCGGTCTACAGTGTCCTCGACGCTGGCATGCCGCGTCTGGGCGAGGACGTCATTACCGTCGGCATGATTTTCCGCAACGATCGGGTTCGCCCTGTCGATCCGCAACGAACGCTCGACAGCGGCCCATTCCGCTCTCTTAGCCGAGCGCCGCTGGCGCAGGCATTTACCGCCGTCGATCGCGACGATGAGCGCGCCTTTCTTGTCGTCGTCAATCACTTCAAGTCGAAAGGCTGCCGAGACGCCGCCGGCGACGACGCCGACCGCGGCGACGGCGAGGCCTGCTATGCCCGCGCCCGCCTGGACAGCGCCAGGATCCTGCTGGAATGGCTGGATCGCGAGATCCCGCCGTATCGCACTGGCAACAGCCTGGTGATCGGCGACCTGAACGCACACAGCCAGGAGCCGCCGGTGCGCGCCTTGCTCCAGCGCGGACTGACCGACCTGCCGGCACGCTTCGGCGACGCCGCCCACAGCTACGTCTTTCGCGGTCAGGCCGGACGTCTGGACCACGCCTTCGCCGGCGCGGTACTGACCGGCCGCGTTCGCGGCGCCGGCACCTGGGCCATCAATGCCGACGAACTGCCGGAATTTGACTATGACGGCGACGCCCGCAGCGGCCAGCGCCTGTATGCCGCCGATCCGTACCGCAGCTCGGATCACGACCCGGTCTGGGTCGACCTGGAGCCCTGATCCGAGCAGGACAACACCGCTGCGAACGTCTGTCAGCGGTCGCAACAGGCGGGCGATTTCATTCCGGCTCTCAGACCGACGGAGCTGCCAGAACCGGATGACCGCCGCCGGAATGATCCGGGGCCGGCAATTCGTTGCGGCTGCCACCGTGGTCACGAGCCAGGTACAGGTACATCGCCGGCAGCACGAACAGGGTAAACGCGGTGCCGAGGGTCATGCCGCTGGCAATCACCAGACCCATCGCGAAACGGGACGCCGCGCCCGGTCCGCTGGCGAGCAGCAGGGGCATCATCGCGAACACCAGGGCTGCGGTCGTCATCAGAACCGGCCGCAAACGGATCGATGCCGCTTCTTCGATCGCCGCGCGCTTGCTCAGACCCTGCTCGACTT
>CAZFUH010000215.1:251-7355 GCA_964522235.1 uncultured Rhodanobacteraceae bacterium | reverse complement strand
AGATCAGGGTCGGCATAGCGGTGCGATTCCGGCATACGTTCGGCGAGGTGTTCGACCCAGTCGGTCGCCAGTTCGGCCAGGCTCGGCGCGCGCAGACCGATCGACCAGGTCAGACACGGCGTCTCGCCGGCGGCGATGCCATGATGCGGCACGCCCGGCGGCAGGTAGAGCATGTCGCCCGGTTCCAGCAACCACTCTTCGGTCGGCTCGAACTGTTGCAGCAGCTTCAGCTCCTGGTCCGGCCGGCACTGCGTCGGGGCATCCGGTCGGTCGTCGATCATCCAGTAGCGATGACCGCTGGCCTGCAGCAGAAACACATCGTACTGATCGACATGAGCGCCGACCGAACCGTCCGGCGCGGCGAAGCTGATCATGACATCGTCGATGCGCCAGTCCGGCAGAAAGCGGAACTGCTCAAGCACGGCGGCGACTTCCCGGTCCCACTTGTCGACGTCCTGGACCAGCAGGGTCCAGTCCTCCTCCGGCAGCGACGCAAAGCGCGACTCGTCGAACGGCCCGTGCTCGACCGCCCAGTGGTCGCTGGCTGGGTCGTGCACGATCAGGCGCGAGAGCGTGTAGTCCTCGCAGGCCAGACCGGCCAGTTCGTCGGGGCTGATCGGCGAGCGAAAGTGCGGCAGGGCCTGGCGGATCAACAGCGGCCGCTTCTGCCAGTAGTCGCGCAGGAAGCGTTGTGGCGTCATGCCCAGGGGCGGCAGTTCACGGCCGTCGGCTTCCAGTACGGGGAGATCGGGCTTGCGGTTCTTGGCCACGTCGGTTTCGTTGCTCACGCCGGTCGGCTGCGGACCGCCTAGCATACGAGAAACCACACCGCCGCGGCGCGTCGACGCCTCTTGTAGAGCGCAGCTTGCTGCGCTTTGCGGCCATCAGGCCGCTCGCTTCGACCGCGACACCGGCGTCGAGCAAGCTCGCCGCTACAGCAGTTGCGAGGCCGCGCAACGGGCCAAGAACTACCAAGTCCCGAACTTACACGTCCCGCGCCATCTGCACCGCCAACCCGACATAGCCGGCCGGCGTCAACTCCAGCAGCCGCTCGCGCTCGCGCTCGGGCAGGTCCAGGCCAGTGATGAACTCGCGCATGCTGTCGGCGGTGATCGCATGGCCGCGGGTATAGGCCTTGAGCTGTTCGTAGGGTTCGGGCAGGCCGTAGCGACGCATCACCGTCTGCACCGCTTCGGCCAGCACCTCCCAGGCGCCGTCGAGATCGGCCGCCAGGCGATCGTGATTCAGCGACAACTTTCCCAAGCCTCGCGCCAGCGCATCAACGGCGATCAGACCATGGCCGAAGCCGGTGCCGAGCGCGCGCAGCACGGTCGAATCGGTCAGGTCGCGCTGCCAGCGACTGATCGGCAGCTTTTCGGCGAAATGTCCGAGCAGGGCATTGCCGATGCCGAAATTGCCTTCGGCGTTCTCGAAGTCGATCGGGTTGACCTTGTGCGGCATCGTCGACGAACCGACTTCGCCGTCCTTGACCGCCTGTCTGAAATAGCCAAGCGAGATGTAGCCCCAGACGTCGCGGCAGAAGTCGATCAGCACGGTATTGATCCGGCGCTGGACATCGGACAGTTCGGCGATGCAGTCGTGGGGTTCGATCTGGGTCGTGTACGGGTTCCAGACCAGGCCCAGCGAGGTCACGAAGCGTTGCGCAAGCGCCGGCCAGTCGATCTGCGGATAAGCGATGACATGTGCGTTGTAGTTGCCGACCGCGCCATTGATCTTGCCCAGCAGCTCGACGGCGTCGAACTGCCGGATCTGCCGTTCCAGGCGTGCCAGCGTGTTGGCCAGCTCCTTGCCCAGGGACGTCGGCGACGCCGTCTGGCCGTGGGTACGCGACAGCATCGGTACGGCGGCATGTTCGTGCGCGAGCGTGCGCAGGATGTCGGCGATGCCGATCAATGCCGGACGCAGCACCTGTTCGCGTGCGCGGGAAAGCATCAGCGCGTAGCTGAGGTTGTTGATGTCTTCGGATGTGCACGCGAAGTGTACGAACTCCAGCGCCGGCTTCAGTGCGGCATCGCCACCCAGGCGTTCCTTGAGGAAATACTCGACCGCCTTGACGTCGTGGTTGGTGCTGCGCTCGATCGCCTTGACCCGGGCCGCATCATCGACCGAGAAGCTGTCGACCAGCGCGCGCAGGGCGGCGCGCTGGTCGGCGTCGAAGGGCGCCAGCTCGGCAATGCCGGCCTCGTCGCCGAGCGCGATCAGCCATTCGATCTCGACCCGGACGCGGGCGTGGATCAGGCCGTACTCGGAAAAGATCGGCCGCAGGGCATCGGCCTTGGCGGCATAGCGGCCGTCGAGCGGCGAGATCGCGGTCAGTGGATTGGCGGACATGGCGGAATTCGATAGGCGAAGCAGCCTGGCATTGTCGCATGCCATCCGGAGCCGGAAGCAGGGCAGCGAGGGCAGTCCACGACTGCCGCCGGCCTTCATGGAGCGTCTGCCGGCAACGTCATGGCCGTTATACTGCCGGGTTGCTGGCGCAGTTCCGGTTCGATCGCCGGCACTGCGCCGCCCCTTCTTCCTGTTCCCGGAGTACCAGTGACATGAGCGATTTCCGCATCGAGCGCGACAGCATGGGTGAACTGAAGGTGCCCGCCGGCGCACTGTACGGCGCCCAGACCCAGCGTGCCGTCGACAACTTCCAGATCTCCGGGCTGCGCCTGCCGCGCAGCTTCATTCGCGCCCTCGGCCTGATCAAATGCGCCTGTGCGCAGGCAAACAGTGAACTGCGTCTGCTGTCGCCGATGGTGGCCAAGGCGATCACCAAGGCCGCGCAGGCGGTGGCCGATGGCGAACATGACGATCAGTTTCCGATCGACGTGTTCCAGACCGGGTCCGGCACTTCGTCGAACATGAATGCCAACGAGGTGATCGCGCATCTGGCCGCATCGCCGCGACTGAAGGTGCATCCGAACGACCACGTCAACATGAGCCAGAGCAGCAATGACGTGATTCCGACCGCGATCCAGGTTTCCGCCGTGCTCGCCACGCACGAGCATTTGCTGCCGGCGCTCAAGCATCTGCGCAAGACCATCGACAAGCGCGCGCGCGAACTTCGGCGCGTGGTCAAGACCGGCCGCACCCATCTGATGGATGCGATGCCGGTGACCTTCGGCCAGGAGCTGGGCGGCTGGTCGGCGCAGATCGGGTCCGGCATCGAGCGGATCGAAGACGCATTGAAGCGTGCGCGCCGGCTGCCCCAGGGCGGCACCGCCGTCGGCACCGGCGTCAATGCCGATCCGCGCTTTGGCGCCAAGGTCGCGAACGGATTGAAGAAGCTGACCGGGGTGCGCTTCGAAAGCGCCGACAACCTGTTCGAGGGCATCGCCAGCCAGGATGCGGCGGTCGAGCTGTCGGGCGTGTTCAACACCCTGGCCTGTTCATTGATGAAGATCGCCAACGACCTGCGCTGGATGAATTCCGGACCCCTGGCCGGACTCGGCGAGATCGAGCTGCCAGCACTGCAGCCGGGCAGCTCGATCATGCCCGGCAAGGTCAACCCGGTAATTCCCGAGGCGATGGCGATGGTCTGTGCGCAGGTCATCGGCAACCACGCGGCGATCACCGTCGCTGGCCAGAGCGGCAACTTTCAGCTCAACGTCATGCTGCCGATGGTCGCGTACAACCTGTTGCAGTCGATCGAACTGCTGGCCAATGCCGGCCGTGCCCTCGCCGATCAGGCGATCGATGGTTTCACCGTGCGCCGCGACAACATCGCTGGTGCGCTCGAGCGCAATCCGATCCTGGTCACGGCGTTGAACCCGGTGATCGGCTACGAGAAGGGTGCAGCGACCGCCAAGCAGGCCTATGCCGAGGGCCGCCCGATCAAGGACGTCGCTCGCGAGAACACTGGTCTGAGCAAGGCGCAGTTGGACAAGCTGCTGGATCCGCTGGCGTTGACCAAGGGAGGCGTCGCAGGCTGAGACGCTGATGGACAGCATCGACCTGCATCTGCTGCTGGGTTCGGAGAGCTGGCAGGCGCTGTTCGACGGCAAGACCCTGGCGCGTGCCGCCGAGTACGTGGTCGGTCATCGCGTGCTCTCGCTCAGTCACGAGCGCGCCAACGCCAGCAGCATGATCCTGGCGGCGCAGGTACGTGGCCAGGAACGTCAGCCCTACCGCTGCCAGATCGGGATCCAGAAGTCCGATCGCCGGGTTGTCATCGGCGGCAGTTGCACCTGTCCGGTTGGATTCAACTGCAAGCATGTCGCGGCGGCGCTGATCGTCGCCTCACAGGTCTCACCTGCGCATTGGCCGGGGCAGGGTGTGGCGATTTCGCCGCCGCCGCCGTCGCCGCAATCGAAGTCGGCTGCCACGAGCGGACAGGAGGCGCCGCCGTGGCAACGCTGGCTGAATCGGCTGCGCCAGGCGACCGAGCCGGTGCGCAGTGGCGATACCGTCAAGCGCGGCCACGCCTTTGCGATCTTCATCAGCGCCGATAGCCCGGTCGCGACCCGCGCCCATCTATTGCATGCTTCGCCGGTCTGGCTCAGCCCAGGCAAGAGCAAACCCTGGGTATCACCAAGAAACCCCAGCCTGGGTCCGCACGGGCCGATCCCGGTGCCGCCCGGCGGCTGGCCCGAGGATGTACTCGACGCACTGATGCTGTTGTCGCGTGATTGCCGGCAGATCCGCATCGGCACGCTGACCTGGTTGCGAATCTCGACCGGCTATCAGGAACGCGCATTCGCCCTGCTCGCGCAGCGTTATCCCCTGTACGCCGATCGCGCCGAACGGGAACCGCTGCGCTACGGTGCCTCCCTGCCGATGCAGCTGCGCTGGCAGGCCGACGACGACGGTAGTCAGCGCCTGGTCGCCCACGTCGACGCCGGAGCAGCGGTGCAACTCTTGCGCGGCGAGCAGTTGTGGTACCTGGATCGCGAAGGTCGCCGTTTCGGTCGGGTCGATGGCGACCCGATCCTGCTCGAAGCCCTGAACAACGCGCCGGTCCTGCAGGCCGAGGAGGTTGCCGGTTTCAATCGTCTGATCGACGAACAATCCTTGCCGATCCCACTGCCCAAGGCAGCCGAGCGTGGCCCGGTGCGCCAGGTCGGCGGCACGCCGGAGCTGGTCCTGGTGATGCGGCAAGTCGCCACCGGTCACGTTCGCAAGCGCCGTGACGGCTGGCAGCAGCGCCTGCCCGAGATGATCGGCGTCGGCCGCATCTGCTTCGACTACGACGGTGTGCGCGTCGACAAGGACGCGCCGGTCCTGGCCCGGCAACAGATCGGCGATGCCGTGGTCGAGGTGCAGCGGGACCTGATCGCCGAGATGCAGGCGACCAATGTCCTCGACGAGGTCGGTCTGGTCGATGCCGACCTGGTGCAGCACGACTATGATCTCGACCCTGTGTCCGTGCACCCCGACGACGTCGTCTACGAGCCGCATCTGGACATGGGGCTGGCCGCGCCCCTGGACTGGCAACCGGTGCTGGCGGAGCTGGCCGAGCAGGGCGTGCAGATCGACTACGCCGACGATTTTCCGCGCCAGCGCTGGGTCGAAGCCGGCGACTGGTACGCCGAGGTCGAGTCCGGCGCCACCACCTGGTTCGATCTGCACCTGGGCATCGACATCGATGGCGAGCGGGTCGACCTGCTGCCGATCCTGCGCCGTGTGCTCGCCGATTCCAACTTTCCGTTGCGGCCACGCGACGGCGAGGCGGAAGCGCCGCATTCGACCTGGACCGTGCCGATCGACGACGAGCGCCGGGTCAAGCTGCCGCTGGCGCAGCTGCGCGAGCTGATCGCGCCGCTGCTGGAATGGCTGCAGGCCGACAGCGGCGAGCATCTGCGCCTGCATCGCAGCCAGGCCGAGAACCTGGTGCGTCTGGCCGATGCCTCGCCGCGGCCGTGGCGCGGCGGCGAAGCGTTGCGCGCGCAGTTGTCACAGTTGCGCGAGGCTGCCAGCGGCGGCGCGGAATTGCCGCCCGGATTCCAGGGTGAGCTGCGCGGCTATCAGCACGACGGTCTGGCCTGGCTGAATTTTCTCGATCGCGCCGGCCTCGGCGGTGTGCTCGCCGACGACATGGGTCTGGGCAAGACCGTGCAGGTGCTGGCGCATCTGCTGGCCCTGAAACAGGCCGGGCGCCTGCAGCAGCCGGCCCTGATCATCTGCCCCACCAGTCTGGTCGGCAACTGGCGCGACGAAGCGCGACGGTTCACCCCGGACCTGCACTGCCTGGTGCTGCACGGCGCCGATCGCGGCGACCGCTACGACGAGATCGGCGGCCACGACCTGATCGTCACCACCTACCCGCTGCTGCCGCGCGATCGTGAACGTCTGATCGAACAGCGCTTTGGCCTGCTCGTGCTCGACGAAGCGCAGGCAGTCAAGAACGCGCGCAGCCAGGCGGCCCAGGTCGTGCGCGAGATTCCCGCCGAACGGCGCCTGGCGATGACCGGCACGCCCTTGGAGAATCATCTGGGCGAGCTGTGGGCGCAGTTCGATGCGATCGAACCTGGCCTGCTCGGCAGCGAGCGACAGTTCACCCGCTTGTACCGCACGCCGATCGAAAAGCACGGCGACGACGACCGCCGGCAGCGCCTGAGCCGGCGCATCGGGCCGCTGCTGCTGCGCCGGCGCAAGGAAGACGTGCTCGCCGATCTGCCGGCCAAGACGGAAATTCTGCGCAGCCTGGAACTGGAAGGCGACCAGCGAAGCCTTTACGAAACCCTGCGGCTGACCCAGCATGAACGGGTCAAGCAGGCGGTCGCGCAGCGTGGCCTGTCGCAGGCCGGCATCGTCGTGCTCGATGCCTTGCTGAAGCTGCGCCAGGCCTGTTGCGATCCGCGTCTGGTCAAGCTGGAAAGCGCGCGCAAACATCGTACATCGGTCAAGCTCGAAGCCCTGGTCGAGCTGGTCACCGGTCTGGTCGACGAGGGCCGGCGGATCCTGGTGTTCTCGCAGTTCGCCGAAATGCTGGCGCTGATCGAACAGGCGTTCACTCAGGAAAAGATCGCCTACCAGACCTTGACCGGCCAGACCCCCAGCAGCGCCCGCACCGACCTGGTGCGGACATTCCAGGAGGGCCGGACGCCGGTGTTCCTGATCAGCGTGAAGGCCGGAGGCGTCGGACTGAACCTG
>CAZFUH010000215.1:0-241 GCA_964522235.1 uncultured Rhodanobacteraceae bacterium | reverse complement strand
TCACTACGATCCGTGGTGGAACCCGGCGGTCGAGGCCCAGGCCACCGATCGCGCCCATCGGATCGGCCAGGACAAGCCGGTGTTCGTCTACAAGCTGATCTGCGCCGGCACCGTCGAGGAAAAGATCCAGGCCCTGCAGGCACGCAAGGCCGAACTCGCCCAGGCCGTCCTCGAAGGCGGCAGCAGCCAGCGCCTGCGCTTCGACGAATCCGACCTCGAAGCGCTGTTCTCGCCACTGTGA
>CAZFUH010000214.1:0-7357 GCA_964522235.1 uncultured Rhodanobacteraceae bacterium | reverse complement strand
CCCAGCGGCGTCTCGACGACCTCGCGACGAACGTTCATGAATAATGCGGGCTAGTCAGCCCGGGCAGGCGCCGTCAGCGCCCGAAAGGCCGCGAGCGGGTCAAGCACGTGCAGATCGCCGCGGCCGGGGCGGTACGCAGCGGCCAGGGCGGTTTGCAGAAAAGTGATCGCGCGATCAACCGCGGTCGCGCGATCGTCGCCATGGGCCAGGCGTGCTGCGATCGCGGCGGCCAAGGTGCAGCCGGTGCCGTGACCGTGCACCGGCAACCTGCGGTGACGCCAGCGCCGGGCCGGTGGATCACGGTCCAGGTACAGGTCGACCAGATCCGCGCCGGTCAGATGCCCCCCTTTGACCAGGACGCCGCCGCGGATCAGCTTCAACAAGCGTGTCGCGGCTTCTTCCTGGGCATGTTCGTCGGCGATCGCCCGGCCAAGCAGGGTCTCGGCTTCCGGCAGGTTCGGCGTCAGTACGTCGGCCATCGGCAGCAGGCGTCGACGCAGCGCATCGATGGCCCGGCGTTCGGAAAGCCGGGCACCCGAGCTGGCGATCATCACCGGATCGAGCACGATGCTGGTTGCCGCGCGTCGCTCCAGCACATCGGCGACCGTATCGATCAGTGCCTCCGTCCCGAGCATGCCGATCTTCACCGCGGCGATCGGGAAGTCGTCGAACACGGCATCGAGCTGGGCGCGAAGAAAGCGCGTCGGTGGCCGATGGATTGCGGTGACGCCACAGGTGTTCTGTGCGGTCAGCGCGGCAACCGCGCTGAGGCCATGCGTGGCCAGGGCCATGAACGTCTTGAGGTCGGCCTGGATGCCGGCGCCGCCACCGGAATCGGAGCCGGCGATGGTCAGAACGATCGGCGGAACCGAGCGCTTCCCACTGTTGTTGGCTTTTCGCAACAGGTGTTCTCCCGCTGTTTGCGTGTCTGTGTTGCATAAAGTCTTGACAGACTGTTGCGTCCTTGCGAAAGTGTGGCTCGAACACCACATTGACGCTACATCAACCGAATCTCCTAGGGGTATGCCGGCAACAACAGCGAGCCATTTCAAGGGAGTTGTCGGGCTATTGCTCGCTCTCCCTTGTTCCTTTTTGTTCTCGTCCGCCGCAGCCGCTGGCGCCGAGAACGGCTTTGCGTCGCTGTCACAAGCGTTGGCCGGCCAGCACGCGATGCAGGGTTGGCGCGAATACGCGCACGCCAGCATCGTACCTGACTTCGACTGGGCCGATGTGCCACAGGTGCGCGCACCTGATCTGCTGACCATGGCCTTTGGCGCACCCGAGCGCAGCCGCTTCAATATCGGCGGTGGCCGATTGGGCGTCAGCGTCGAGCGGTCCAGTTCATCGTTGCGCGATTTCAGACGTAGTCAGGGCGGCGCGTTCGCACCCTTGCAGTTGGCGGAACTGGCGCCGATCGGACTTCGTCAAGAGATCTTCAGCCCCGGTGTCATCACCGAGACGCGCTTTGGCCAGCTCGAGCTCGGCGCGGTGTTCGCGTATCAGCGCTTTGCTTCCTGGAACCTGGGTTCGTTCAGCGCTTCCGAGGTCGGTCTCGGCGTGCTGGCCGATCGTGGCGGGCGCACCGAGTCCTCATTCGGTCGCGGTGTCCGCGTCGGTCTCGCCGGTCAGGCGACATCGAAGCTCAGCTACGAACTCGGCTTCCGTTCCAAAGTCGACATGGACGAGTTCACGTCCTATCGCGGTGTCTACTCCGCGCCCGGTGAATTCGATCTTCCGGCGGTGATGAGCGCTCGCTTCGGCTACCGGCTTGGCGATACGACCGCATTGTCCTTGGCGGTCGAGCAGATTCAGTACAGTCAGTTGACGCCGTTCCTGTCGCCAAGTTTGCCGAACCGCATCGTGGCCTTGCTCGGCGACGCCAGCAGCCCGCAATTTCGTTGGCGCGACCTGACCGTGTACAGCCTGGAGTGGCGTTGGACCCCGAGTGGGAACGACGCCTTCGCGTTGCGCTATTCCACCCGGCAGCAGCCGGCGCCAGTGTCGAACGCATTGCGCCGGGCGCTGGCCCAGGACTACACCCATCACAACTACGCCTTCGCGTACGCGCGTCGTCTGTCTCCGGCGTTGAAGTTGGGCTTCTCGGCGAGCTATGCACCCGCCAACTACTTCCTTGGCTATGCCGACCCGTTTGTTCGCGGTTTCAGCAACGGCGAGCAGGTCGAAGCCGAGTTGATGCTGACGGCGCTGTTCTAGCAGCCCGGCCGGCTTCCGCCGCGGTTTCTGGTCCGGATGTAGGCTCCCTCTAGAACCATTCGCCAATCGGCTGCGGTCGGAGTACGCTCCGATCGTCCCGCTGTGGAGGGCGGATCATGGTCGCAACGTGTGGGTGCCAGCGCATCGTGCCGGTCATCGTGTTCGGCCTCGCCGCGGCTGCAGCCGCACAGGCGGGAAGCTATCGGGTCTATCCACTGCCGGTCGGCAGTCCCGACCACGGGGTCCGGCAGTTGCTGATCAATCCGCACGATCCGGCCGCCTCGCCGTTCGGCTGGCACGACACCGACGGCGTGCCCGGCGCCGAGTTCACCGTCCTGCGCGGCAACAACGTCTGGGTCTATCTGGATCAGGACAACGACAACCTGCCCGATGGTCCTGGCCCGGACGGCGGCGCCGGACTGGTCTTCGACTATCCCGCCGCGCCGGGCGTGCTGGCGCCGTTGACCTACGCCGATGCGCTCGCGACCAATGCCTTCTACCTGGGCAATATGGTGCACGACATCCTCTGGCATCACGGCTTCCGGGAGGCCGACGGCAATTTCCAGGAAAACAACTACGGCAACGGTGGTCTCGGCGGCGACGCGATGCGCATCGAGATCTTCAACGGCGGCGGCGTCAACAACGCCAACAACACCAATACGCCGGACGGTACCGCGTCGCGCATCCAGCTGTACGTCTGGAACATGACCGACCCGCACCGCGAGCCGAGCTTCGAGGCCAGCGTATTGGCCTGGGCCTATATGCAGGCAGTGCAGCGCCGGCTCGGCGGTCTGACCTGCTTCGGCAACCAGGAGAATCCGGCATTCGGCTACGCGGATTTTCTCGGTATCCTGATCACCAACGACTTCGCGACGACGACGCCGGCGACACCACGCGGCCTGGCCACTTGGCTGGCCGGACAGCCGGTGAACGGCCCGGGAGTTCGAGCGTATCCCTATTCGGTCGACATGTCGGTGAACCCGCTCACCTATGCCGACAGCGCCAGTTTCAGCACGCCGGCCTGGATCGGCACCATCTTCGGCAGCGCGCTATGGGACCTGGCGTGGCGGCTGGTCGAGCGGGAGGGGGCCAGCGGCGACATGGTCACGGGCGATGGCGGCGAGAATCGCGTGCTGCGCCTGGTGATCGAGGCACTCAAGCGGCAGACCTGCAATGCCGGTCTGGTCGATGCCCGCAACGCCTTGCTCGCGGCCGATCAGCATCTGTACGGCGGTGCCTACCAGTGTGACATCTGGGACGTGTTCGCACGGCGCGGGCTGGGTTTCTCGGCACAGCAGGGCTCGCCAACCTCGGTGCTCGATAACGTTGCGGCGTTTGATGTCTTTGGCTCATGCGAGCGGCTGTTTGCCGACGGCTTCGAACTGCCCTCATCGACATTGACGTGGGGGCAGTATTGCTCGACGGCCGGCACGATCGATCTGCCCGCCGGACAGCCGGCAACGACCTCGGGTCCGGCTTCGCCGTATCCGGTACCGATCAATGTTGCCGGGATTCCGAGTCCGGTCGCCGCGCTGCGCGTGCAGGTATTCGGCCTGAGCCATACTTTTCCGGACGATCTCGATGTGTTGCTGGTCGGGCCCGGCGGTCAGCCTCTGGTGATCCAGTCCGATGTCGGCGGCGGCACCGACGTGGTCAATCTCAGCTACGTTCTGGATGACTTGGCTCCGGACCTGCTACCCGACCACGGACCGCTGACCGCAGGCACGTTTCGGCCGAGCAACGTCATCACCGGCGACAGCTTCCCGGCACCGGCGCCATTGCCGCCTCACAATGACCCGGCCCCGGCCGGAACCGCAACGTTGAACGGCACATTTGGCGGCAGCCAGCCCAATGGCACCTGGAAGCTGTACCTGGTCGATGACGTTGGCGGTGACGTCGGCACCCTGGCTGGACTCTGTCTGGAGATCGGCTGGCAGCCCTAGCGAAAATCCGATTGACCGACGATGACGGCCCGACCGTGCATGTCGTAGCGGGCGAAGAACAGTGCGGCATAGACATGGGGATCGACGTGGCAGCCGTCGGCCAGCCGGGCAACGAGGAAGTCGGGCGCCTGGGCGATCGGTATGACATGGACCGTGATGGCTTCGCTGCCATCGCCGCCGCCGGCGTGGACGCGTCGCAGGCCGGTGGCGCGAACAAAGCTGAGCAGCTCGTTGCTCATGCCGGGTGCACTCGGTCCGACCATCAGGAGTTCCAGCCGCGCCGCCTCGAAACCGGTTTCTTCCAGCAGCTCGCGCCCGGCCGCGGTCAAAATGTCCTCCTCGCCGGGCTGATCGCCGGCCAGTCCGGCCGGATTTTCGATGCACCGGGCCTGCAGGGGTTCCCGATACTGTTCGACCAGTACGATTTCGTCGGCGTCGGTTACGGCCACCAGGACGGCGGCGCCATAGGCGTTGACGCGCTCGACGAATTCCCAGCGGCCACGCTGGCGCAGCGCCAGAAATCGGCCCTCGGCCAGAGTTCTCGTTGCCGGACTGTCGCCGGAGCCGGTTTCGATCATGTTCGCCGTGGTCCTGTTTCGGGCAATATCGAGCGATCTTGCCACGAATCCGGCCCGCGGTCGGGAACCTGGGCGGCCGTGCGCGGTCTCCTAGCAGCCTGTCGGACCTGGGCGATCGAAGCAGCTCAGTACGAAGTCCGGCAGGCAGGCTGCCAGGCCGCTGCGGACGGCCCGCCGAACCTGCCCGCGAGGGCGACCCAGTACACTATCCGGTCAACCGGCCCTGAACCGAGTTATTCAATCATGATGAGAGTGTTTTCCCTGGTCGTCCTGTGGACGGCCCTGGTGTGGTTTCCGACGTCTGTCGCCGCGCAGGCCTTGTCGCAGGAGGCGCGCATTCAACAGGCGCGCAGCGACGTTGCGCGAATCAACGAGATCGCCGAACTGGTTGCGCTGGCCCGACAGTCCGAGAACGATCAAGACTGGATCCGCGCTGCAGTCGCCTGGGAGCGCGCGTCGACCCTGCGCCCGTTCA
Source organism: uncultured Rhodanobacteraceae bacterium (assembly GCA_964522235.1). Taxonomy (GTDB): domain Bacteria; phylum Pseudomonadota; class Gammaproteobacteria; order Xanthomonadales; family UBA2363; genus Pseudofulvimonas. The sequence goes on along the minus strand of CAZFUH010000214.1, from coordinate 2,147 downwards.
ACGGTGACTTCCGCTACCAGTCGGCGGCCAATTTTGCTCAGGCCGGCGAGTTTTCCCTGACCTACAACGCGCTGCTGTTGCTGCAAGGGCGCGGCCATGCGTTCGATCTGGAGGCCGACAATCGGCTTCGACACGTCCGTGGCACGCGCTTGTGGGACCATCTGGTCGAGCTGAACAAGGATGCGCTGACCAGCTCGTTCGGAGAAGGCGAGGTGGCGTTCGAACTGCCGCCGGACGACCTGCTGCTGGAGAGCATTGCCTGGGATCCGAAAGGAAAGGCATTCCTGCTCGGCAGCGCCCGTGACGGAGTGATTTATCGGCTCTCTGGCGACAGCAAGCTCGAACCCTGGAGTTCGCCCGAAGGCGATAAATGGTGGTCGATTTTTGACATCAAGGTCGATGCCCAACGCAATCTGGTCTGGGCGACGACCTCGGCAGTGCCGCATTTTCGCGGCTTCAAGCCGGAGTTCGCCGGCCGGGCGGCGTTGCTGAAACTGGATCTGCGCAATGGCAAGTTGCTCGCGGCCTATCCGGCACCAGCCGATGGCCTGCCGCATATCCTCAACGGCATCGCCGTCTCCGGCAGTGGCAGGGTGGTCGTCGCCGAGGGCATGCGAGCACAACTGTTCATGGTCGAAGGCGACGCCCTGGTGCCGCTGATGGCCGAAACCCGTCTGAATGCCTTGCGCGGCATGACGTTCTCCGCAGACGACCGGGTCCTGTACTTTGCCGACTACGAGCGCGGACTGTTTGGCTTGGACTTGAACGGCCGCACTGCATTCGATGTCGGTGTGCCGAGCAATGTCACGCTCGGCGGTATCGAAGGACTGTATCGCTACGAAGACCAATTGATTGCGATCCAGAACGGTATGCGACCGCAGCGGGTCATGCGTCTGAAGCTGGACGAGGCCGGTCGTGCGGTCGAGCTGGCGGTGCCGATCGAGGCCAATCGCGACGAGTTCGCGACACCGACCCTGGGTACGCTCGGCGAAGACGGCTTCTATTTCATCGCCAACTCGCAGCGGAACTACTACGATGGCTTCGGGCTGCTCAAGCGTGGCGGCGAATCGCTTCCGCCGATGCGCATCTTCCGCAGCGATCCGCGATTCAACTGGGACTTCAAGCCACCGAGCTTGCCGCCGAGTATCGCGCCGAAATCGCCGGGCAGCACGGAAGAAGAGTAGCGCTCGCCGGTTGCCGCTTCCGGGCGCGCGTGGCGACCGTCGTCGTCGTGCAACCTCAGGTCTGCATGCACCAGTCAAGACATGCCCTGCGCGTCAGCGGGCCGAAGCGCAGTTCGTCCAGCAACTGCAATAGCTGGTCCTGATCCGGCCGGCCGGTGCGATAGCGCTCGGCCGGGCGCGGCACCGGTGCATCGACTGCGATCACGGTGATTTCCCGCATCCTTCGCACCTGGTCGACGCAGCCGGCCAGGGTTTCGGCGATCCGTACCGCACCACGCATGCGCATTCCGGCGATCGACTCGAGATTGGCGAGGACGGCATCGAGACCGCCGAAGTGATGCAAAAGAATGGCCGCGGTCTTGCGACCAATGCCGCGCACGCCCGGGATGTTGTCGATCGGGTCGCCGACCAGGGCCAGCATGTCGGCTATGTGCTCGGGCGGCACGCCGTGGCGCTCGACACAGCCGCGCGCGCACCAGCGCAGCTTGCGGCCGTAGTCCCACTGTTCATCGCCATCGGCAAGCAATTGCGATAGATCCTTGTCGGCGGAGACGATCGTGACCCGATGACCATCGGCGCGCAGCACGCCGTGAGCGCTGCCGATCAGATCGTCGGCCTCGTACTCGGCATCGGACATGCAGGCGATGCCGAGCGCGCGCACGATGCGCTTGCAGCCTTCGAACTGGCGCACCAGTTGTTCCGGCGCCGGCTCACGATTGGCCTTGTATTCGGGATAGATGCGATTGCGGAACGATCGGGTCAGCGCTTCATCGAATGCGACCGCGATGTGCTGCGGTCGCTGCTGGCGCAGAAAGTCGAGCAGAAATCGGGTGAAGCCGTAGACGGCATTGCTGGGCCAGCCGTCGCGATCACTGAGCGACGGGTCGACCGAATGCCAGGCCCGAAACACATACAGACTGCCGTCGATCAGGTAGGCGGGGGACGCTTCGCCGGTTGTGCGGT
>CAZFUH010000213.1:0-7365 GCA_964522235.1 uncultured Rhodanobacteraceae bacterium | reverse complement strand
AATTTCATCATCCTTGCAGGACTTCACGGACCGCCGCGGCCAAGCTGCAGATCCCCTGACCGGAGCGCAGCCCATGACCCATGCCGCCGCCGTTTCCTGCCTTGGCACCCTTGCCTTGCTGCTGCCGACCTGCCTGCCCGCGGCCAGCATCGTCACCGTGGACACCTACCCCAGCGGCAGCCATCGCGCCGCGGTCGCATTCGACGTGCTGGGCAACCCGATGATCGCCTACCGCGGGCTTTACGACTTCCGGTTGCGGTTGGCACGCTGCCTGGATCCGGATTGCGACGATGCCGCCATCAATGAGGTGCGCGACCAGCAGGGCAATGCCCTCCTGGGAGACTATCCATCGGTCGCGCTGGCCGGCAATGGCCGGCCGGTACTGAGCGCCTACAACTATCAGATGGAGCGTTTGGTGATCGCCAGCTGTGCCGAGCCGGACTGCTCGACCGGCGCCGGCACCGTGATCCCGAATGAGGACGATGTCGGCGTTGCCGCCTCCATGCGGCTGGACAGCCGAGGGCGGCCGCGGATCGCGTTCTACGACCCCAAGGCGCAGCTCCTGCGGATCGTCATTTGCGAAACGGCATCGTGCAGCACCGTTGTCGTCCGCACCCTGGTTAGCAATGTGGCGGCTAGCGTGCACAACCTCACCTCCCTGGCCATGGATGCAGACGATCATCCCGTTGTCGCCTTCGTCGACCAGGCCCAGGGCAGCGTCAATCTGGTCCGCTGCATCAGCCCGGATTGCGTGGGCAGGAGCTCGCTCGCGGTGGTCGACGCGCCCCCAGGGGGCGACTACGGACACAACGTGGCGCTGACGCTCGCCGCCGGTGACCGGCCCGTGCTCAGCTACTACGACGCCCAAAACCAGTCGCTGAAACTCGCCCGTTGCCAGCAACGGGGCTGCAACGGCGCCATCCAGATCCGCACCATCGACGACCGGCCCGCGGGGGCCGGATTCTTCTCGGCCATCGCGGTCCGCGCCGACGACCGGCCGCTGATCGCCTACCTGCGCGGCATCGGCGACGCCGCGGGCGGCGGGGTCGGCCTGAACATTGCCGAATGCTCGTCGCCCGACTGCGACGCCGCCGCCTTGATCCCGGTGGACATCTCCCCCACCGACTTCCGCGGCGGCGGCGTCGACATGGCCCTGGACCAGGCCGGCGCGGCGGCGATCGCCTACCACGACAATACGCTGGCCACCCTCAAGCTCGCCCGTTGCGCTCCCCATACCTGCAGGGGACCGGCCGACCAGCTGTTCCTGGGCGACTTCGAAGTCACTTCCGAGGTCGACGTTTCCATTCCGAGGTGACTCCGGACCACTCGCCTTCGACGACGGCGAGTTTCATCGGGTTTTCATGACCATTTCAACACCAGGCCACAACTCGGTCCTGGCGCTGCGCCACTGTTCGGTCCGCGCAGCAGGCCGCTGCCCGGGGAGCAACCGCCGTCGAGGGCGGCGCCTCCTGATGTCGGCGGCCGACGCGGCGTACCGTGCAGCCCGTCGGGCTGCCTCCAACCATCCGCACCCCAGGGGGCTGCAATGCCAAGAACACCGGCCATCGCCAAGCTTATTCTGCTCGCTTCTTCCGCGCCGGCTACGGCTCCGGCCGCTACCATCGCCACCCTCGACTCCGGCCAGATCAGCGGCAGTCCGTCGCTGGCGATTGGCGTCGACGGGTTGCCGGTGGTCGCCTATGCGACGCCCACCCTGAAGCTGCGGGTCGCCAAGTGCCAGCAATGGGACTGCGCTTCCGTGGTAGTCACCGAGATTCCCGGCAACTACTTCGGATCCTCCTCCCTCGCTCTGGCCATTGCTCCGGACGGCAATCCGGCCATCGCCTTCCAGGACGCAAGCAGCTACCAGCTGATGCTGGTCAAGTGCGCGACCGCGGATTGCACCGGCGGCGGTCACGAATTCCGCACCATCGATCCGGGACCGGGCCTGGTCGGCTGGGCCGTGGACTTCGCCTTCGCTCCCGACGGCCGGGCGGCGTTCGCTTATCGCGACCCCAATGGCACCTGGCTGGCCCGCTGTAGCACGCCGGGCTGCGGCGCCACCGACATCCAGATGCTCACGGTCAACATCGCCGACGATTTCGACAAGGCGATCGCGCTGAACTTCGGCGGTCGCAATGAGCCGGTCGTGGCGGCGCACTGGTCGCTGCCGGGGTCGTCCGAGGCGGTGGTCTTCTTCGATTGCTCGATCCAGCCCTGTTCCGGTTCCCGCGTCGATATCGACCTTGTCGTTGGGCAACAACGCGGGCAAGGCGTCAGCATGGCCATCAGCCCGACCGACAATCCGGTCATCGCCTACAAAGACGAGGACGCGAACACGCTCGAGCTGTCTCGTTGCCTGACGCCGGACTGCGATGGCCTCGTGCTGTCCGCAACCCTCGACCAGGGAGCCTTGGGCATTGGCCCGTACACCGCGGTAGCGGTCCGGCCCGACAACCGTCCGGTGGTGGCCTTCCAGAAGAACCTGCCCGTGGCCGGCGGCGCTGCCGCCCTGTATGTCGCCGAGTGCGATTCGGTCAACTGTGCGTCGGTCAGCCGGATTGCGCTGGACAACCCGGGTGCGGGCGGGGAAACCGGCGCCGACCCCGAGATCGCCCTGGATGCCCAGGGCGCGGTGGTGGTCGCCTACTTCCACCCGGCCTCGCAGTCGATCAAGCTCGCGCGCTGCAATGCCGAGACCTGCGAGGGGCCGGGCGACAGGCTGTTCCGTAACGGGTTCCAGTAGTACCTGCGTCGGGCACGGGAACTGCGGCTCCGCATCGGGGCCGCCCGGCGCCGAGGCGACCGGCCCGCCCACGGCCGGCACCCGTGCAGCCGTCGGCCGGGCCAATGCTGGTCGGACGGCGGTATCCGCAGCCGCTCCTCGCTGCCCATAGGTGCGGCCTGCCGCGGTCGAAGCGCAATTTCATCGTTGCCGCCCGCTACTTTCACGTCTTCTGCAAGACAGCCGATCCGGCAGCCGGCACGGTGTCCCTTCCACCATCAGGGACCTCCCATGCTAATCCCGTCTCGATTCCAACGCGCCTGCGGGCGCATGCGTCAATTCCTCTGGCTGTTGGTGCCCTTGCTGGCCGCGACACCGGTTTTCCCGGCCTCGCTGACGGTAGTCGATGAGGGGCCGGTAACCGGGCCGACCGCGGTCGCCATTGGCGGTGACGGCCTTCCTGTGGTCGTCTACCGCTCGCTGGCCGGCAAGCTGCGCGTCGCCAAGTGCCAGGATCGGGACTGCAGATCGGTACAGAACACCGAGATCTCCGGGCCATACCTGACCTCGCAGCACCTTGCCCTGGCCACTGCGGCCGATGGTCGGCCGTTGATCGCATTCCGCGAGGACCCGATGCAGCGGCTTGCCGCGATAAAGTGCGTCACCGCCGACTGCACCGGCGGTGGCCACCAGTTCCGGGTGATCGACCAGGGTTCCACGTCGGTCGGGAGCCATGTCGACGTGGCGGTCGGTCCAGATGGCCTGGCCGCCTTCGCCTACCACGATTACATCGAGGAGTCGCTCAAGCTGGCCCGGTGCGAGTCGCCGGCCTGCCAGGCACCGTCGATCGAGACCATCTACGGGGGCTTCGGCGGCGTGGTGGCCGGCGAGTATGCGGCACTGGCATTCGGCGCCCGCCCGGATCCGGCCGTTGCGACACGGTGGCGCAATACGGCCGGCAGCTCCGGCGTGAACTATTTCGACTGCGCCGTGCAGCCATGCGTCGATTCCCGGGCCAGCATCTATTACATCATTTCCAATCCCGTAGGTTTGGGTGTGGACATGGCGATCCCGCACGATGACCGGCCGGTCCTGGCCTACATCGACCAGACCGCGGTCGCCCTGCGTCTGACCAGATGCGGTGATCCAGCGTGCAGCTTCAAATCCGGGGTGGTCATCGACGACAACCAGTTCAACCTTTCGTTCGACGACTCTCCGGCGCTCGTCGTGCGGCCCGATGGTCGCCCCGTCGTGGCCTTTCAGAAGTCGATCTCAGTGGTGGGAGGATCGAACGGGCTGTACGTCGTCGAGTGCCAGTCCGCCGGCTGCGCCAGCTGGGACCTGATCCAGATCGACCAGCGGACCGGCGGGGCCTCCCCGATCGGACTGGATGCCGATATGGCACAACTGCCTGATGGCAGCCTGGTGCTGTCCTACCTGGACGCCTCCACGCTTCAGGTCAAGCTGGCGATCTGCAATCCATCCACCTGCGAGGGGCCGGGAGATCGCTTGTTCGCGTACGGCTTCCAGTAGCGCCGCCACGCCGGCACGGGTTCGAAACCGACCGGTCCCAGGCCCACGCCGCCCCTGGGATGCGGCCGGCCCCTTGCGCAGGCTTCATCGAGGTTTCATCGCCATTTCAGGGCGACGCCGCAACTCGGCCTGGGGGTGCGGCACTGTGCGCTCGGCCCAGCAGGCTGCTGGTCGGGACGCCCACCGGTAAGTGACCGGCTGGCGATCACCGGGGCATCCGGCTGCTGCTTCGACCACGGCAGCCCGTCCGGCTGCATTCGTCTATCCGCACCCCAGGGGGCAGCCATGGTTCGCATGCCGGTGATCGCAACACTGTTTCTTCTCACCCTCCCGTCAGCGGCCCCGCTTCCTGCCGCCACCATCGTCACCATCGCTTCGCCCCAGGTCATGGTCACCGGCCCGGAACTGGCGATCGGCGACCACGGGTTTCCCGTGCTCGCCCATCGCCAGTTCAATCAGCCGCTGAGCATCGTCAACTGCCTGCGATGGAACTGCCAGGCCAGGATCTACGCCACGATCCACGGCCCGGAATTTTCATCAGGTTCTCACGGCAATTTCATGGCGCTGCCACAACTCGCCCAGGACGCCGGGGCACCATTCGCGCGACGCAGCAGGCTGCCCGCCGGAGAGCAATCGCCGCTTCAATTGCGCAACGTTCCCGGTGCCCGGGGCCGGCGCTGCGATCCAGTGCAGTCCACCGGACTGCATCCCGCCAACTGCACCTTAGGGGACCGCAATGATCCGAACACCAGCCAGCGCGACGCTGCTCCTGCTCGCCCTTTCCGCTACCGGTGCCGCCCCGGCCGCCACCATCGTCACCCTCGACATGAGGCTGATGGTGGCCGGACCCTCGTTAGCGATCGGTCCGGATGGCTTGCCGTCGGTGGCTTGGCGGACGTTCAACCAGGGATTGCGCATCTTCAAGTGCGCGCGATGGGATTGCGCAACCGGGACGTACGCCCAACTCGATGGCACCTACTTTGCCGAGTCAATAACCCTGGCCTTCGCGCCCGATCAGTTGCCGGTCGTTGCCTACCGGGACTCGCTCTCCGGTCAGCTGATGCTGGTCAAGTGCGCCGACAACCTTTGCCTGGGTGGGGACCTCGAGTTCCGGACCATCGCGCCGTCGATTGGGCACCACCTGGACTTCGACTTCGGACCGGACGGGCGGGCCGCATTCGCCTTTCAGGAGCTTCACAGTGGAGCCATCAAGCTAGGCCGGTGTACCACGCCGGGCTGCGGCGGCGTGGAGACCGAAGTCCTGCGTCAGCATGCCCAGGTCACCTACGCGGAGGAGGTGGCCTTGCAATTTGCCGGCAGCGGCGAGCCCGTGATCGCCGGCCGGTGGACCAACTCGGCCGGCAGCACCGCGGTGAACTTCTTCGATTGCTCGCAGCAGCCTTGCGCCGACTCCCACGTCAACATCGGCAACACCATCGGCCAATTGCGCGGATTCGGACTTAGCATGGACATAGGCTTTGGCGGTGCGCCAATGATCGCCTACAAGGACCAGGCCTTGAACCACCTGGAGTTGGCGCGATGCTTGGCTCCCGATTGCGGCGGGACCATCGTTTATACGCCACTTGATCAGGGCTCCTTTGGCGTCGGGCCTTACACCGCGCTGGCGGTTCGCCCGGACCACCGCGTGGTAGTGGCGTATCAGAAGAACCTGCCAATTGCCGGGGGTGTCACCGCCTTGTACGTCGCCGAGTGCCAAAGTCCGAATTGCTCCTCGGTCGAGCGCGTGGCGATCGAGATACCGGCGTCGGGTGGGGAAACCGGCGTGGAGCCCGCGATCGCCATCGATCACGACGGCGCGGTGGTGATTGCCTACTACCGCCCGTCGCCTCCCGCAATCCGACTCGCTCGCTGCAATGCCCTGACCTGTGCCGGACCCGGCGACCGGCTGTTCCACGACGGCTTCCAGTAGGTCTACGGTCGAGGGCCCGCGCGCGGGGCCGGACTGGCCGGGGCCCCGTCGTCAGGTCGATCAGCGAGGTCCGCAGTCGAAGCCGTCAGCGTGGCGCGCCCGCACGACCCGGCATGCCGGCGAGGTCGGGACAGCCGGGAACGGCTTCGAAACCGCTGCCGAAGATGGCATCGCCGGCATCGTCGTCGATGATTGTGATGGTTGCGATCGCGACCGGCCCCAGCGCCACGCCGCCGGTCGGATTGCCCAACTCCACGGTGAAGGTCTCATCGGGTTCGACCACATCGTCGTCGACGATGGTGATGGCGATGGTCTGGTCTGCCGAGTCGGCATCGGCAAAGCCGATCGTGCCCGACTGGATCACGAAGTCCAGTCCGGCGGTCGCGCTGCCCTGCACCGTCGCGTAGTCGACGCTGACCGCGCCCTGGCTGCCTCCGGTGCGGCGCAAGGTGACGATCACCGGGCAGTCGCCTTCGGTCACGGTTACGGCCTGGGGCAGCAGGCCGATGCTGCCGGCGGCGGCGTCAAGGCCGACCTGGAACACATCGGCGTGGCCGTTGTGGTCACCGGCGACCAGTTCGTCGTCGGTGCTGGCGAACACCGCCTGCAAGCCTGCGCCATCCAGGGCGAAACCATCGATGGCGCCCTGGTGCGCGCTGCCATCGCTGCGCCGCGTGGCCAGGGACAGCGTGCCGGCGGCGACGTCGTAGCGCCACAGGCTGTGCGGGAAGGCGCTGCCGATCTGGTGCCAAGCCTGGAACAGCACCTGCCCGCCGTCGTCGCTGATCCGCACCGACTCAGCAACGACGGTGTACTGCGCCGGCAACGCCTGGCTGGCGGTGACCGCGGTGCCGGTGTCGGCCTGCCAGACCACGACGTCGGGCCCGGGCCGGTCGCCCGGCGCCACGTCGCTGGCGCTGGTGACGTAGGCGACCACCTGACCGCCGGCGGCGATGTCGGCCGCATGGCTGGCGCCATTGCTGCTGCCGCCGCCGATGGCGACGCTGATCCGATCGGTGCTGCCGGAGCCGATGTGATGCCGGAAGACATCGCGAAAGCCGCCGATCTGGTCGTCGGCGACCAGGTTGCCGGCGTCGGAGGTGTACACCAGCCACTGTCCGTCGGCTGAGATCCGCGGCCCCTGGCTGGCGCCGTCGGACTGGGCGCCGGCGGACGA
>CAZFUH010000212.1:0-7381 GCA_964522235.1 uncultured Rhodanobacteraceae bacterium | reverse complement strand
CCGATGCTCATTCTCGACTCCCCAGCCGCGCCATCCAAACAACAGTCTGCAAACCTACGCCCGATCGAGGTTTGTGTCCATCGTCACCGTAGCCTCACCATCGACGCCGCTGCAAGTCAGCCCCTTCTGCCTGCACTCGGAGCAAAGACACACACGCACCACCTGCTCCCCGCGGGTGGGGAGAAGGAAATTCGCGCTTTGCTGCTACTGCCCGAATGTGGGAAAAGGTGGCGCGCAGCGCAGGAAGGCAGAACCGAACGAAATCCAAACTCGCTGGAACTTGAAGGCTTTCGATCCTGTCCCAGCTACCGGCGCTGACGGTCTGGGGACCGCGGGCGGCGCCCTCCACTTGAACTTTATAGGTACAGAAGACCATGCGTTCTCTTCGATTCGTCGCCGCATTCGCATTGGCGATCAGCCTGTCGAGCCCTGCCTGTGCCTCTACACAGGAGCGTGCGCGCCCGGCTGAAGGCAGCCTGGAGTGCGAGCACGACGTGCATCTGCCGGAAGCCGGCTCGCCGCGCGTGCTCGTATTCGGCGAGATGCACGGCTCGGACGAGGCACCGGGCTATTTCGCGGCGGCTGTGTGTTCGGCGGTGCAGCGTCAACCGCAGCGCGCGATCACCGCGGTGCTGGAACTGCCGACCAGCGAGGATGCCGCGCTGCAGCGCTACCTGAAATCCGACGGCTCCGAAGCCGAGCGCAACCGTCTGCTCGCGACGCCGTTCTGGTCGAATCCAGATTGGCAGGACGGACGCGCCAGTGTCGCCATGTTCACGCTCGTGGAGCATCTGCGTGTGTTGGCCAGCACGCGGCCCGATATTTCCGTAGCCACCCTGGTTCCGGAGGACGACGGGCGAGGCAGCCACGACGCACGCATGGCAAGGCAGCTTGATGCCATCGTCAACCGCGATTCCGATGCCATGGTCCTGGTTCTGGTCGGCAACCTGCACGCGCGGCGTAGTCCCGGCAGCTCGTTCGATCCGGAATTTCGTTCCATGGCGTACCTGGCCGAACAACCATTGCGCAGCTATGGGTTCCGGGTGCGGGGCGGCCGGATCTGGGCCTGCATGGCCAGCGGCTGCGGCGTGCATGAGATGCCGGAAAACCCGAACGCGGGCGATCCCGAGTTCGACCTGCGCCAGGCGCAGCCGAGCGAGAACTACGATGGCGTGATCGACCTGGGCCGCTACACGGCCTCGCCCCCCGCCTACCGCCAGTTCTCGCCGACCAGCGTGGACCCCGCGATTCAATAGCGGGAAAAACACGACGCGTCCGAGCCCCGACGATGAGACGGCGCGGCTGTGCCTTCTCCCCGCGTGCGGGGAGAAGGTGGCGCGCAGCCCCGGATGAGGGGCTGCCGCGCCGATGCCATATCGCAGCAGGCCTTGCTCCCCAGATCGAAGGCGCCGACACGAACGAGCGATTCGATCGCGCATCAGCGCTACACTCGATCGCCAGTCGAATCCTGATGGGAGCAGGTCATGGACGTGTCGATGGAATCGGCCGCGCTTCGGTTGCTCGATCAGGCATTGGCGCTGCCGGCCGACACGCGTGAGGCGTGGCTGGACAGCCTGGAGCAGACGCCGGATGTGGTCTCGCGCCTGCGTGAATTGCTGATCGCAAGCGGCGAGTCCGGCGAGTTTCTGGAACGCCCGGCCGGTGAGCGCCTGGCCGGCATCGAGGCGCCGCTGCCGCACGACGGTGAACGCCTTGGTGCCTGGCGCATCGTGCGCGAACTTGATCGTGGTGGCATGGGCGTGGTCTACCTCGCCCTCCGTGACGATGGTGCCTACGAGCAGCGGGCAGCGATCAAACTGATTCGCTGTGACGAACTGCTCGACCCCGAGCAACGCGCCGAAATCATTGCCCGATTCGAGAACGAGCGCCGGTTGCTGGCGCGCCTGGATCATCCCAACGTCGCACGCATTCTCGATGGCGGCCAGACCGACTCAGGGCAGCCGTACCTGGCCATGGAATTCGTCGATGGCCCTTCGCTGCTGGTCCATTGCGACGAAACCGGACTCGATGTGCCGGCGCGGATCGCACTGTTCTGCAAGGTCTGCACCGGTGTCCAGGCTGCTCACCGGCACCTGATCGTGCATCGGGATCTCAAACCGCAGAACATCCTGGTCGGCGCCGACGGCCAACCGCGCCTGCTCGATTTCGGCATCGCCCGTGTCCTCGAGCACGATAGTGACGCGGACACCCGCACGCAGACCCGATTCGTGGCGATGACACCCGCCTACGCCAGCCCCGAACAGCTACGGCGGGAGCCCCCGACCACGGCCTCGGACATCTACTCGCTGGGCGTGATCCTGTTCGAGCTGCTCGCCGGAATACGTCCGTACAAGATCGAGAGCCTCACGCCCTGGCAGGGCGAGCGCCTGATCAGTACCGGCGGGCGTTCGCCGCTGCGCCGCGCCCTGCTTGAAGCACCGTTGCCGGATGCCGAACGGCGGTCCCGGCTGGCGCGGATCGGTCCGGATCTGGAGCGCATCATCGCCAAGGCCATGCACGTGGAGGCAACGCGCCGCTACGACACGGCGCAGGCCCTGGCCGACGACCTGCAGCGGCATCTGCGCGGCCAGCCGGTGCTGGCGCATCCGGACTCACTCGGCTATCGCCTCGGCAAATTCGTGCGCCGGCACCGCCTGGGTACGGTGGCCGCGGTGCTGGCACTGTCGGCGATCCTGGCCGCGAGCAGCGCCGCCTTCCTGCAGGCCGGCCAGGCCAGGCGCGCGGCACAGGACATGAGCCTGGTGAACAGCTTTCTGCTCGACGTGCTGAACGTGTCCAATCCCTTTTCCAGCGGCTCGGAACTGACCCTGGGTGAAGCCCTGGACGAGGCCGTCGGCAAGATCGACGAGCGCTTCGGTGATCGCCCCGAACTCGCCGTCGACATCCGCAACACGCTTGGCGGAGCCTTGCAGGCGCGCTTTCGCACCGACGCTGCGGAACAACAGTTCGAGCGTGCCCTGCGCGACGGTGAACGCCTGTACGGCCACGACGACGCCCGTGTGCTGAAATCCCTCAATGGGCTGGCCGCCGTGCGCAAGGACCAGAACCGCATGGACGAGGCGCAGACCCTGTACGAGGAAATCCTGCGCCGGATCGAAGACAGCGGCCAGACCCATCTGCCCACCTATGTCGCTGCGCTCAACGATCTGGGGGTGCTGCTGCTGACCATGGAGCACTACGAGCGCGCCGTCGGCTATCTGCAACGCTCGCTCGACGCCATGGCCGAAGTCGAGGCCGGCGAGGACGAGGACCTGATGGTCGAGAACCGGAGCCTCACCCTGATCAGCCTGGCGCAGGGATATCGCGCGCTGGGCAATCTCGAGCGCGCCGAGGTCTTGTATGACGAGGCACAGCAGGTTCTGGAGCAGCTGTATCCGGACGGAGCGCCGCAACTGGCCGTCCTGCTCAACAGCCGCGCCCGCCTGGCGCAGGAACGAGGTGACTATGACACCGCGATCACGATCCAGCAGCGTTCAATCGAGATGCTCCAGCAATCCTTCCGAGGCGACCATGTCCTGACCCTGGTGGCAATGGTCAACCTGGCGCGTCAGGCGCTGGCGATCGAGAACCTGAGCCTGGCGGAAGAATCGGCCGTGCCGGCGGCCGACATGGCCGACCGCCTGTATTCGGCCGGCCCTCCACACCAGTACCACGTCTACGCCCTGTCCACCCTGGCCGCTGTGCGGATGAAACAGGGTCGCAGGGACGACGCCTCGACCGTCCTCAGCTGGGCTCGCGACCTGATCGCGCGCATGGACTCGATCCCGCGTTCGACCAGCGACCGGGTAGCGCAACTGATCGGCGAGCTGTGCGCCGATCGCGCTGCCGTCACCCTGCCCGTGTGCCGATAGTTCGGTCGACGTGCCCGCCGGGCGCTCGACCCGGCCGATCCCCTGCGGCTCGCCGGTGTTTAAGGCGGACAACCGGGCGCAACCAGCTCGTTCCCGGACGCTGTCGTTTCGGTGCTTGAGCCAGTTCCAGCGGATTCTGCGCACATAGAGGCAGACAACCAGCGGGAGAACGCAGATGAACTGGAGCAGCAATCGCGGCAGGATCGGACTGGTGATCGCAGCGGCCGCGATCGGCTATCTGGCGACCGACCACGGCGGGACGGAAGTAACGGTACAGTCGGCTGCCCTCGCGTCCGAGTATCGGGCGGCGCCGCCGACAGCGGAGCCATCGCCGGCAGCAGGCTTCAACCCCGCTTCGATGACGAGCACCGTCGCAGCGACGAGCAACGCCGTCGCTGCCGGAAGCAACTCCGCGCCCGCAGCTCAGGTCGTCGAGGAACATGCCCGCGGCGTGTTCTTCGACTGGCGGCCGGTGCACGCCGAGGCGGCGCGGCGGGCGCAGGCGTCGAAGCCATCGGCCGATCGCCTGCAAATGGTGCAGATCGTCGACCCGAACGGCTTCGGGCAACCGATCGTGGCGATGACCATGGACATCCCGCAGGGCTGGCGCCACGAAGGCGGCGTCTCCTGGGACCGTTCGGTCGAGTGCAGCTGGAACGGCCCGCGAATGAGCTTCGATGCCTCGTCGCCGGACGGCCTGCACGGCATCGCCCTGTTCCCAACCATGGGCTGGCAGGTGGCGTCGATGCCGCTCGATCGCTTTGATCCCTGCCCCGCGGCGCCGATGGCCACGCCGCGCCAGTACCTGGAGTTCATCGCCAGCAATGCCCGCCCGAACGCGCGCGTGCTGGCCTATCGCGACCGGCCCGATCTCAGCCGGGACGGACGATTCCCCGTCGCCGGCGGCGAGCTGTTGATCGCCTACACACTGTCCGGCCATGAGATGCGCGAGGTCCTCGTCACCGCCCTGACCTACACCTCGATGGCGCCCGGCGGCAAACTGGTCAACTCCGATCTCACCCTGGCCGTGCGCGCGCCCGACGGCCTGCTCGATTTCACCTTCTCCGAACGCGTGCGGTCATCGCTTCAGTGGCAATCCGACTGGCGCTCGCGCTACATGCAATGGGCCATGGCCAAGATCGAACAGGCCGGACAGCGTGCCGCCGCCACCATCGCCGAATGGCACAACCGGCGCATGAACGAGATCAACCTGGCCGGCATGACCGCGCGGCACAATATCCGCATGGGCACGATCGCCGAGATCGGTCGCATCAACACCCAGATCTTCAACGACCGCATGGCTAGCGGCGAGCGCATCCAGGCCGCCACCATTGACGCCATCCAGGAAGTCCAGCCCTGGCGCGACCCCGGCACCGGCCGACAGGTCGATCTGTCCATGCACTACAACCACGCCTGGCAACTGGACGACGGTCGCCAGTTCCTCACCAACGACCCGAGCTTCGAGCCCTACCGCGACCTCGGCCTCGGCGGCCGCCGTCTGGAACCGGTGCGCTGATCGTTCCGGCGATCGAAACCGTTCAAGGCATTCGCTTGCAACAGCAGACACGGCTTCTCGGCGGCGCTGATGCGTCGCCGAGTGCGGGGTTTCCGTGTGAGACTCGAGGCCATCAGTGATGATGGACTCCGCAGCAACACGTCAGTGCGACGTGTGCTGACACCCACCCTCCGACCGGAGGGCTCGCGCAAGGGCGAATCAAAAGATCGGCAAGTGAGGATATACTTCCGCACCTCAGGGGGCTGAGGTACGCGACCAATCGGGTCCGTACAACCGTCATAGCAAGACCACACCGCTGCGCAGCACGCCAAATTGGGCCGCCAGGCTTGATCCTGAGCGGTGCGGCTGTGCCCGTGTCGACCCTGATCACGTCCATTCTTGGCTAGCAAATCGAAACCATCATGCAATCAAAGCTGCTTGACACTCTCCCATCACGTAGGTTCTTCCGGCTCGTCCTCGCGACGATGCTCCTTGCCCGCTCTAGAACCTTGCTGTTTGTTGCTTTTGTACTGATCTCGCTGGGCTCGGGCCTCGCAGCCATGCAAGGGCCGGACAAATGGCCAGCGAACAGGATGCTCGATCCTGTCGTCGCCACCTCTGCTGAATCGACCGGTACAGCGAACGACATTCTGTTCGTCGGTGGTTTTGAATTGGTGCAGCCTCCAGTGATCGTGTCAATGCCGCCGATGTACGCCGTCGCCGGCGTGCCGTACACCTATCTGGTCCATGCGGTCGATTCGCACGCCAGCCCGTTGCTGTACTCGCTGATCGAAGCGCCGGGCGACATGTTGATCAATCCGCTCAGCGGTTTGATCGAGTGGCTGCCTGAGAACGAAGGCGTCGTCGAGGTCGGTGTCCAGGTCCGCAACGTCTACGGCGTCAGCGCGATCCAGCTGTACCCGATCGAGGTACTGCCTGCCGGTACGCCAATTCCGGTGATCACCTCCGATCCGCCGCTGGAAGCGAACCTGTATCAGTTGTACGTCTATGACCCGATCGTAGTCGAGTCGGAAGCCCAGCCGCTGTCGTTTTCATTGGACCTGGCTCCGTCGGGGATGAGCATTGATCCTGTCACCGGTGCGATCCGCTGGACGCCGACCGTTGAAGGCCAGTTCCCAGTTTCATTCCGGGTCGAGAACTCGAACGGCCATGATGCCGTCCAGTCCTGGCTGCTGACGGTTGTTTCCGGTGCAGCCATCCATGCAGTCGGCGGGCAGGTCTCGGGCCTGAAGGGCGGGCAGCTGGTGCTGTCCGAGTCGGTGTCCGGGCAGACACTGGCGATCCATGCCGATGGCGACTTCCAGTTTAATCTCGCCGATGGCAGCGCCTATGACATCGTCATCGCAACCCTGCCCGATGAGCCGGCTCAAATCTGCTGGGTGGAGCGAGGTGACGGGCAGCTCGATGGCACCGATGTCGACGACGTCCTGGTGGGCTGCCTGCCGTCGAGCGAGGCCGTCGATGATTACATCGATGACGCCCAGGAAGAGTTTGACAACAATCTGCCGCCGACCACGACCGAAGAATTCGAAGCATCGGACTTCGGTCAGCTGCAAATGGACCTGTCGGATCGATCGCGCCGTGCCCGAGCTCAAGCCTTGGCGATGGCCGCGATCGACCCGGACCCAGACTGGTTCAGCACGGCACTGGAACGCGAATTCATTGTTGCCCGCCCGGGCCAGCAGCTGTCGCTGGGCGTCGAGAAGCTGGACGCCCATGGCGACAGCCTTGGTCTGGTGCCGCAGGGACAGTTGCGCCCTACGGTGCGAATCCAGCGCGATGATCATGCCTTTGAGTGGCTGCCGACCGAGTTCAGCGACAGCATCGTGCACTGGTCGAGCGACGGCGCCCGCCTCGAGATCACGGTACCCGACGATCTGCATCGCGGCCGCCTGGCGATCGGCTTGCGCCCAAACCTCGCCGACCCAGGTCAGCGTGCGCTCGCCGAACGCTGGTCTGCCGGACTGATCATTGATATCTGGCCGCTACGGCC
>CAZFUH010000211.1:0-7382 GCA_964522235.1 uncultured Rhodanobacteraceae bacterium | reverse complement strand
GCCGGAAGCGGTCCCGGTTCCACGCCCGGCACGGCCGCCACGACCTGCGCTCGATACACCATCGCCGAAGGGTGCAGGGCGAGATCCTGGTAGCGCGCATCGCCGACCACGCCGACGACGGTATAGCTTGGCCCACCTGGATCCAGGCTCAGCGTCCTGCCAAGGGATGCGGCACCCTGTGGATCGGCAAACAGCGTCAAAGCCGCGCGCTGGCTGATGATCAGTTCGTCCGGCCGCTGCGATTCGAGCGGCCGAAAATCGCGGCCGGCCAGCATCGGGATACGCAGGGCGGAGAAGTAGCCGCCGCTGACAACATTCACCGGCAGCGACCGTGGTCGGCCATTACCGTCGATCAGAAAGTTCTGTTCCGGCGAGTGCCCGGGACCGAGTGGCAGACGCGCCGTCAGTCCCGCTGCCTGCACGGACGACAGTTGACCGACACGCTCGGTCAAGCGGGCGTAGAACGCCACGCGGGCCGTTTCCTGATAGCGGGCGAAGGGCAGCAGGATGCGGAACGTGGTCACCTGAGCGGCCTCGAAGCCCGGGTGGACACCGTGGAGCTGGTGCGCGGTGCGCAGGAGCAACGCCGAGCCTGCCAGCACCACCAGAGCGGCGGCGATCTGAAGCGCAGTAACGGTCGACCGCAGGCGTTGCCGTGGCCTTCCTGTGGTCTGGCCGCGGGCGCCGTCGCGCAAGCCGCCGGCGAAGCGTGTGGACCGATTGAGCCGGGTCAGGAGGGCGGTGCCGCCTGTCGTGCCCAGCAGTGCGACCAGCACGATGATTCCGGCGGTCCACGGCCCGATGGTGAGCTCCTGCAAGCGCGGCAGATCCGCTGGTCCGAACGCTTGCAGCACGCCGAGCGCGCCGAACGATGCAAGCAGGGCGAGTGCCGCCGCGGCCGAGCCGAGCAGGGCCGACTCGGCGATCACGTGTGCACAGGCGCGCAGCGGACTGGCGCCCAAGGCTTCGCGCACGGCGACCTCCTGACGCGCGGCATCGGTGCGGATGAGCACAAGGTTGGCAACGTTTGCCCATGCCACAAGCAGAACCAGGCCTGCCACAGCGGCCAGCATCCACAGCATCGGCGCGATGCGCTCGGTGATGGTGTCGCGCAGAGACCCTACGCGCGGCGCAGGTTGCACTTCGTCCAGCCAGGCCGCAGTCGAACCCCCGGATTGCAGCTGCGGGAACAGCTCAGCCATTTTCGGCAGGACCGTGGCCAACTCGTGTTGCGCCGACGCCGCGCTGGCGCCCGGAGCGAGTCGCGCCAGGCCAGCGTAGAGGAAGTCCCCAGCCGTTGCGCTGTCGGAATACTTCACCGGCAGCCACATTCGGGTGCTCGCGCCGGGAAACGCAAACTGCGCCGGCATTACGCCGACGATCTCGCGGGGTACGTCGTTGACGATCAAGGTCTGGCCGATGACGTCGGGCGCTGCGGCGAAGCGTGTGCGCCATTCCGATTCGCTCAGGATGACTGCGTCCGGTCCACCTCGGCGTTCCTCGTCGTCGGAAAACGAACGGCCCAGCAGCGGCGGCGCCTGCAGCAGTCGCATCGTCGATGCGGTGAGCCAGGTGGCGGTCAGGTGCTCGGCACCGACGTCCTCGTTCCTGGTCCAGACATTGGCGCTGCCGGTCCGGTACAGCGCCACGTCCTCGAGCTGCGTCGAGTAGCGCCGGTAGGTGGCATAGAGCGCCGGCGACTGGCTGATCCGGCCACCATCAGCCACCTCAAGATGGAAACTGACCAGCCGGTCGGGTTCGCCATAGGGCAGGGGAGCCAACAACACACCATGGATGACGGCGAACATCGAGCCGACCGATGCCAGGCCCAAGGCCAGCGTGAGGATTACGGCGATCGAATACACCGGGCTGCGTTTCAGGGATCTGAACGCGTGTACGAAAATCATGCGTTGCTCCGCCTCCAGCAGCCCTACGATGGGCCGGTTTCACCGCAACGCCTCCGCGGTGCCACAAGCTTGGCAGAATCTTGATGTCTAGTGCAGGGTCGGCCGGACGCCCGTCGATCTCGAAGCTGCGTCCCGGACGCCTTTCGGGCAATTGTCGGGACGCGTGGCGTGTTTTCGAGGGAACTTCCGCCTTACCGATGGCAGGCGCCGCAAGGCGCGCGTCGGCCACCAATCCTCGGGAGCAACACCATGAGCAGTCACACAGAACACCGCAATCTCCGGTTCGACAGCGTGCCGCCAGCCACGACGGAGTCTCAACTACCAGCGCGCGGCCGGTCGCCGATGCCGGCGTTTCGATACCCGGTTCTTGCCTTGCTGCTGTGCCTGCTGCCGCTGTCGGCGACGGCCACGGTCTATACGGTCGGCGTCGGCGGCGGCTGCACGCACGCAAACTTTGTGAATGCACTGACGGCCGCCGTAGCCGATGCTTCGGCCGGACCGCATGAGATCCGGATCGTCGAGGGCTCACGCGGCATCTCCAACTATGAGATCGTCGATCCGTTGCAGGACATCACGATCATCGGCGGCTTCAGCACCTGTGCCGCCAGTACCCCGGGCGCCGGCCAGCGTACGACCTTGACCGCCAATGGCATCGAGGGCCGGCGTCTGCTACGGATCGTCAATGCCAATGCCAACCCGCGCCGGACCATCGTCCTGTCTCGGCTGACCCTGACCGGCGGCCTCAACCCCAGCGCCGACCTGGGCTGGGGTGGCGCGTTGTACATCAGCGGACATGTCTCGGTGGTGCTGAACAACGAGACCTTTGTCGACAGCAACACGGCGGTGAACGGCGGCGGCATTGCGATGCTGCAATTATCGTCGGATCCGGCTCTGGCCACTCGCCTGCGTCTTTCCGGTGGCTCCCGCGTTTGCGAGAACACCGCTGCCGGCGTCGGAACGAACGCCAACGGCGGCGGCATCTATGCGCTCGGCGGCTCGCTGATTACGCTCTGGGACGGTTCGATCTGCGGAAACTCGGCCCGCCGGTACGGTGGCGGCATTCATCTCTCCGGTGCGTTGAGCCGCATGGTGCTCGACCCACTTGGCTCCGAGCTGGTCTCGTTTGTCGGCAATAATGCTGGCGGCGCAAGCTTTGCCGCGACCGAGGGTCATGGTGGTGCGATCTACACGTCGGGTGGCAATATCGAGTATGGATCTGTTCTTACCTCGGCGACGCTTCGCTCGGTTGAGTTCATCGGCAACACCGCCAACTTCGGCGGAGCGATCTATGCGCTGGGCAGCGCGACGGCCGGCGACCCGTTCCTGACGGTCGAGCTGCGCAATGCCACGATCCATGGCAGCGTCGCCAAGGGCAAGGGCGGCGCGCTGTTCCTGAAGAACGCGGTCGACCTGCGTCTGGTCAAATGGGGTGCCGGCCAGTGCACGCTGTCCGGCGGGCCTTGGCCTTGCGTGGACGTATTCAGCAATCGTGCCGACAACGAATCGTTCTCGACGATCGTGGGCGCCGGTGGCGCTGCCTTCCTGGAACATGATCCGGGAGCCTCTCGACCGGCCCTCCGGGTTGCCGGTGCGCTGTTCGAGTCCAACCAGGATCCGAACGGGACCGCGGCGGTGGTCGATGCCCGGGGTGACAGCTCGGTGCGGATCCTGCGCAGTGTGTTTATCGCCAACTCCGCCGGAGGCAGCGAAGCGTTCCGAGCGATGATCGAATCGCGCAATGACACGCTGTTCGCCTACAACACCGTGCTGACGAACGCGGTGACGCATCTGTTCTACCAGGGCGGCAGCACCGAGATCAACGCCATCGGCAGCATCCTGTATTCGCCCGGAGCCACCATCCTCGGCGCAGGTTCACTGTCGCACAGCGGCTGTCTGCTCGCACACAGCGCGACCGGCCTGCCGGCGGGCGGCCTGCAGGTTGGCCCGCCGAATCTGGACAGCCGCTGGGCGCCGCGACCGCGGTCACGCGCGATCGACAACTGCGATGTGCCGATCGGCGACGTGTTCTATTCGAACGCGATCGACGCCTACGGACTGCCGGTTCCGGTCGACGTTCCGAGCATTCCGAACCAACCTTGGGGCTCCTACGACCTCGGCGCGATCGAGCAGCGCGACGTACTGTTCTACAACGGTTTCGGAACACGGCCGAACCATTGACGGCGCGCTCGGTGGAGCATCCAGGCTCAGCCGGACGCCACCTGACGACCGCCCGGGTCGGAACGCTGGCCATTCCCCGGGTGTCCATCTGGCGCAACCGGCCAGCAGTAGTTCGATCGAGGGTGCCGTCAGGACGCCCGCCGGCGATCTGACCGACTTGCGCGAAGGCGTCTGCGCGACGCAGGCTCAAAGCACGACCAGCCGTGACAGTCCGCGGCTGGTCGTCATCGGACCGGAGCGAGTGGCTCGCGAGAGCCGGGCGGCATCGCCGACCGGCTGGCGAGACCAAGCCCGCGGCTTATTCGGTTTCCACCCAGGTCTCGCCATTCTTCTGGAACAGGGAGATCTTGGAGATGGTGGTCAGGTCGAGGGCACCCCAGACCACGGTGTTTCCTTCGCTGTCGATCACGCCCAGATCCCAAAGCTCGGCGTCCTCGCTCGGGTCGAACACGATATCGTACTGGTCGTCCGGCGCCAGCACGTCAGCACCCAGGATGTCCTCATCCCATGACATCTGGTCCGAGGGTGCGATGTACAGCTCAGTGATGATCATCGTCGTCTTGTTTGACCGAAAGAACCCGTGGACGGATGTCGACATGCCTGTAGCGCGCGACAACTGGCCCCTTGCTGCCGGTCTGACATTGCCGCAAGATCGGCGGAGTTTTTCTGCATCGTCATTGGCAGTCAGAGGAAGCGCAGGGTGGAGATCCGACAAGCGGCGGCGGCGGATGTGCCGAACTTGCTTCCGTTGGTCGAAGAATACTGGCGGCTGGAGGGCATACCCGGCTTTGAGAGGATTCGGGTTGCTGCACAGCTTGACCGGCTTCTCTCCGAGCCAAGGCTTGGCGCAGGATGGCTTGCGACCGCAAGCGGTGTCGCTGTCGGCTACCTGCTCGCGGTCTACGTTTTCAGTCTTGAGCATCTGGGCATCACGGCGGAGATTGACGAGTTCTATGTGGCGCCGACGCAGCGCGCCCAGGGCATTGGCTCGGAGCTTCTCAAGATCGCCGAGTCGGAGTTCCGGCGGTTTGGCTGCACAAATGTCTCGCTTCAGTTGGCGCGCCACAACAGCTCTGTGCGAGGCTTCTACCATCGCTACGAATACACCGAGAGGTCGGGGTATGAGCTTCTCGACAAGATGCTGCATGACCGCTAGCGGGCCTCGACCCGGCGTAGATCGACCCCGGCTTGAAGCAGGTCGGTGGCGTAGCTGTGGCACAGGCGGTGGGTGCCGAGCTTGATCTCGCTGCGTACGCTGCTATGGGTCGATTGCTGTGCGGGCGCGGCTGTCGGCTCTGTGGTTCTGGTGCTCACTGCCAGCGGCTCTCTCAGTTCGCTCGCGGGACTTCCAGACCGGGTACTCATTCTATTTGGGTCGGCAAACCTCATCTACGCGGCATACTCGTTCTCCATCGCTTCTAAAGCGCGCCACAGTGCGCGGTCGGTTCGCTTGTTGGTGCTGGCAAATGCAGCGTGGTCTTTGGTTTGTGTGTCGATGGCGTCCGCCTTCTTCGGCTCTGCGACGGTGATCGGCATGAGCTACCTTCTGGGCGAGGCTGTCTTTGTCGCTTGTCTCTCGTACCTGGAGTGGAGAGCACTTGGCGTCCATGGGTTAGCAACCTAACAATGTGTTTCTCCGATTCTCCAGGGGAGTGTAGGAATGAACCGATTGCTTCCGACCGCAGTCAACTCGTCGTTGGATTGCTTGGGGTTGCCGCATGGTCAGTTCCGACAGCTTTGACTCGCAAGATTCACCGTTTTCACCGGAGCAAGCCGAAAGAGTCGCTTTGCTCACCGCTGAGCACCTGGCTGCAATTGACGCTGCGCTGATATCGCGTTGCATACCCCGATGGCGAAAGGTGGCTTATGTTGTGGGTTCTGCAATGGCAAGCCGAGCTGATCTGCCATCAGGTATTCCCGATGGGTTCTACTCGAAGCGCGTCCGCCACTTGGTGGAACACGGGTTATTGGAATCGCGAGGAAATCTCGCGTACATGGGGTACAGTGAAGTCCGGCTTTCTTCCATTCAGTCCCCGGCAGTCGAGATCCAACGATGCTCAAGTCGACCGCCGTGAAGCGACTTCATTTCAACCCGACACGCCGCTACGCTAGTCGCTAGCCTCGGCCATGCGCATCGGCGTTCTATCCGACATCCACGGGAATCTGGTCGCTCTCAAGGCCGTTGTGCGCGACCTCGCCCATCGGCAGGTGGATGTGATCGTGAATCTCGGGGACAGCCTTTCTGGTCCCCTTCTACCCGCGGAGACGGCGGCTTTCCTGATGGCGCAGCCCTGGGTGCAGTTGGCGGGGAACCACGAGCGCCAGCTCCTGGACTTTGATCCGGAAAGGCGGGGTGCATCCGATCGCTACGCGCATGCACAGCTGAATTCCAAGGTATTCGAGTGGATGTCGACGCTGCGAGCAGCGCAATCGCTGAACGAAGAAATATTTCTTTGTCACGGCACACCGCGGAGCGATGTCGAGTACTTTCTGGAGACCATCGAGGGGCCGCGAGTTCGCGCTGCCACGCCGGATGAAATCGAGGAACGACTGGCCCCGCTTTCAGCCGCTGTCGTGCTCTGCGGGCATACGCATATCCCGAGGATGGTTCACACTCGCAGCGGCCAGTTGCTACTGAACCCGGGTAGCGTAGGTTTGCAGGCCTATGAAGACGATGCCCCGGTCTATCACGTAGTCGAGAACCAGTCGCCAAGTGCCCGCTATGCCATTGTCGAGAAGCACGCCGGGGCATGGCGGGCCGAGCTCTTGGCGGTGCCCTACGACCATGCCAGCGTCGCGGAACTTGCTCGCCAGCGCGGCCGGCCGGATTGGCAAGCCGCGCTGTTGTACGGCCGCATGAAGGCGGCAAGCCCGCCATCGCAGCCGACTGCTTCCGGCGGCGGCTGAAGGCTGCGTTCGCCGACGAGGCTGGGCAGGTCGTACACTAGCCCGTTGCATCGATTCGGCTCAGGGCGTCCGAGCCGAAGACAGGCAGCGCGATGAAACTCTGTTTCACCCCTCGGTCGCACTTCTCGCGCAGGGGCAGGATCCGAATCCTCCTGGTGCATGGAATCTTGATGTTCAGTTGATCGACGTCGGAAACGTTGCCAGCATGTCTGCGGACGTGTTCGGCCCGAACCCGCTGCTGAAGGTGCCGACCTTGTTCGATGGCGACTCGTGGATCATCGAGTCAGACCACCGAGCTTCCAGAGTCCGGAGGCGGGGCCAGTGACCGCGGCGCACTAGGAGCCTGCGCGGCAGAAGCCGTCCGGGCTGCAACGGCGCCCTCGCCATCGA